>CAZEKV010000001.1:0-50073 GCA_964512945.1 uncultured Spirochaetales bacterium
TTGATCCGAATGCTATAACCGGATATTCCTTCAGCCAGTAGTATCGTAATTTCCAGAATTTATCCGATGTGTAGCGCCCGTTTTGTTCATATCCTCTGGCTTCAAGCCATTCTTGAGTTGCAACTACCATCTTGAAAAGATCATTATCACTTACCACCAGTTCAGGATTTTCCTTACATTTGGCAATGGCCAGTGGATTTACAATCTCATGACGTATGTACTCGATAGCATCCGGGGATATCTTTCCCAGAATTTCCAGATCGTTTTTTACCGATTTAACCGTCTGTCCCGGGAGACCTATCATCATATCAATGTTGTGCGATATGCTATGTTTTTTTAGATTATTGATAATTTTATGAATAAGTTTTTCTTCATTGAATCTGTTACAGATTTTCTGCACTTCGGGGTCGAAGGTCTGACATCCCATACTGATTCTCGAAACACCCATGTCCTTCAGTTTTTTAATGCGGTTTTCATCGGATATTGTCTCAGGAAAGGCCTCAATTGACAGATGGAGATCCTCTCCATGAGGGATAGCTGATTTTAATTTGTCAAAAACTAATTTTAGATCTTCATTGGAAAAGGTTGTCGGGGTTCCTCCTCCAAAATATATACATTCTACAGTTTTATTATCAAACAGCCCTCTGTCGGAGAAAAGCGATATCTCTTTTAAGATATTTTCTATGTACTTTTTTTGTATCTCCTTATTTACCTTGTAGGGAAAAGAGTTGCAGAATGCACATTCCCTTACGCAAAAGGGGAAATGTACGTATACCAATATCTTTTCTTCGTTTTGCATGCTGATTTTTACATTATCAATAAAGCCGTCTAGTTTTGATGGTGCGGCAAGTTCAAATTTATGGGGTAAAAAGATGTCAGGCTGACTCTTTGTATAGTTGGTGGAACCGTAAAACAGTTCCCTCTGTATCCGACTTAGAATCTCGTTTTTTTCCATTGAATTGGGCTTCCTTTTTGTTTTAAAATCAAGAACCTGTACAAACATGATTCATATGCTGAACGATAAAGAATCTATACTATTTTTGCTTGTTTTTCAATAACTAATGAATTAGAGTGTTCAATATGATAAAAAAACCTGAAAAATTTGTCGACAACCCGGAATATTCAGGGATTCTGGAAAATATTAAAATGAATATTCTTTCTGAATCGGAAATAATTTTGTTTGAGAAGCTTGTAGAAGAAGATCAAGCCCATTTGTTTAAGGATTGGGATTCTCCCGGAAAAAATGACAGAGAGAAGAAAATCTTTTTTGATAAACTGTTAAGTATTGATGCTGTGTATCCCGGGGGGCTTGTTGAATATATAAGAAGATCGAGGGAATTGCTGGATAAGGCGGAAAATGGAGAAAATCCCTATGCCGGTTTTACTCCCGGGAAGCCCGAAACAATTAATTTGCTGGAACTCAATAATAAATATCTTGAATACGAAGAAATTGGGATGAGGCATCTCGATAAAATCGGGTTTGTTCTTGTCGCCGGGGGAATGGGTGAGCGTCTCGGTTACCCCGGAATAAAGCTGGATATTCCCTTCGAATCCATCTGTCTTACGACCTACCTCGAATACTATTCGGCTTTTATAAAAAGCCTGGAACGAAGAGCGGGGGAGGGTTCCTCTATCCCCCTGATTATAATGACTTCGGAAAAAACAAATTCCAGGACAGTGGCTGTGTTAAAAGAAAACAATAATTTTGGTCTGGAAGACAAACAGATTTTTATATTGCTCCAGAAACTTGTACCTGCTTTAAGTGATAATGAGGCTCATATTGCCCTGGAAGAGAAATATGAGATCATTTATAAGCCTCATGGCCATGGAGATATCCATATGCTTATTCACTCAACGGGGACAGCAAAAAGGCTTTACGAAAAAGGAACCAGACACCTTGTTTTCTTTCAGGATACAAATGCACAGGCTCTTAATTCCGTGATCCCTGCGTTTGGTGTGTCTATTTTGAACAATTATGATTTCAATTCAATAGCCGTTCAAAGAATTCCGGGAGAGGCAGCCGGGGGCATCGCTTCTCTTAAAAAAGGGGGAATTACACAGACTGTTAATGTTGAATATAATCAGCTCGATTCGCTTTTGAGGGAGACAGTCTCTCCACGGGGGGATGTCGCAGATGAAACGGGGTATTCAATTTTTCCCGGGAATATAAATCTTCTGATTATTAAAATGGAATCATATTTAAAAATTCTCGAAAAAAGCGGAGGAATAATCTCAGAATTTGTTAATCCTAAATACCTTGACGAAAAGAGGAAGAAATTCAAAAAACCTGCAAGACTTGAGACAATGATGCAGGATTTGCCGAGGTTGTTCGGTTCTGCAGAGCGGGTTGGGGTAACCCTTTTTGAGAGGAGATGGTGTTTTTCGGCTAATAAAAACAATATGCGGGATGCCAGAGAAAAATATGAAAGTAAACGCCCCCCTGAGTCCGCTGCTTCGGCAGAATCCGATTTCTTTTATACGGGAAGAAAGAAATGCGAGTTTGCCGGAATGAAGGTTTACGGGGGAAGTAAAAAAATGATACAGGGTATTCCCTTTGTCAACGGCTCTATTGTCGTTCTATTCCCCTCTTTTGCTGTCAGTTTGAATGAGGTAAAGAAGAAAATAAAAGGCGGGACGATCGGAAAAGATTCTGTGCTCTTTTTAGACGGTGAAGGTATCAGGCTTGAAAATGTAAGCATAGCCGATTATTCCGCTCTTATCGTAAGATCTGTTCCCGGGGCGAGGGTTGCTATAAAAAATCTAACCATAAAAAACGAGGGTTTCAGACAGGTTCTTCTCTCTGAAGAGGATTTCAACAGCCCTGACATCCCCGAGTATTATAAAATAAGGGGTTATCGATTTAAAAACATTGGTGCTGAAATATATGAGTTTTCAGAACCTGGAGACTATGTTATTCACAAAACGGCAACAGGAGCCGATGGGTATAAGGACAACAACCGGTAGCTGGATTTCCCGGAGCCTGTTTGACATTTTATATCATAATGGATAACATGCCGGGACTTTGTCCCGATCGTCTCAGATTGGTTAATTTTTTTCTGTATTAAAACGGGGGTGTGGGCGTGTATGATTTAATAGTTATTGGTGCCGGACCAGGGGGTTCCATTGCCGCAGAAAGAGCGGGGGCAATGGGCAAGTCGGTATTGATAATCGAAAAAGGCTACCCCGGCGGGGTTTGCCTGAACAGTGGCTGTATCCCTACAAAGGCATTACTGAATTCTTCTAAAATTTATTTCAAAAGCAAGAATACCGTTCAATTTGGAGTTCATGCTGACAATGCTGAATTTAATTTGCAGGAAGCAATGGCCTGGAAGCTAAAAACAATAGAAATCCTGCGGAAGGGCGTTGCCTATCAGATGAAGCGTTTTGGCGTAGAGTTTATTGAAGGCGAAGCCGTTATTAAATCTGATAATAGCATAATTGTAAATCAGGAGATTAAAAAGGCTCGTAATATACTTATTGCAACAGGTTCTTCTCCCGTCAGGCTCTCTATTCCGGGGATAGACAGCGGAAATGTTCTTACCAGTAAAGAGGCTCTTGAAATTACTGAGCTTCCCGGGAAAGTGGTTATCATTGGAGGCGGGGTTATAGGGATGGAATTCGCTTCCTTTTTTTCCAATCTTGGTATTGACGTTGATCTAATAGAAATACTTGGAGAAGTTCTGCCCTTTATGGAGCCGGAATTCTCGAAACTGATGCGGCGGGGTATGAAAAGGGTAAAATTCCATACAGGATGCAGGGTTGAGAAGATTGAAGAGCACAGGGTTACTTTTTCCAGAGAAGGAAAGACCGAGTTTCTGAACAGTGATCTAATTCTAATGGCTGCAGGGAGAACTCCCAATGTAGAGGGGCTTGGTCTGGAAGACGGGGGGGTTGATTTTTCTTCAAAGGGCATTAATGTTAACAACAAGCTGCAGACGAATATTAGCGGTATTTATGCTGCGGGGGATGTTACAGGAAGGTCTTTTCTGGCTCATTCTGCTTCAAGGATGGGAGAAGTGGCCGTTAATGTTATGTTCGGGAAAGGGGATAGAATGGATTTTGATTCAATTCCCTGGGCGGTATATACACTCCCCGAGGCTGCAGGCTGCGGGCTTACAGAGGAAGAGGCGGTAAAAAAAGGACTGGATATAAAAACAGGGCTTATGCAAATGAGAGCAAATGGGCGTTTTCTTGCAGAGAATGGCGTCTCTTCTCCGGGCATGTGTAAAGTTGTAGTTGATTCAGCATCCGGGAGGCTTATTGGCATTCATTTGCTTGGATCCTATAGCTCTGAGATAATTGCTGCGGCATCTACCATTATAAAAAACAGAATGACAGTGGATAAGGTTAAACAAACGGTATTCCCCCACCCGTCTGTATCCGAGGTCATCAGGGATGTGTTGTTTGAGTTATGATACTGGAAATATGCGATGTTGGGACTATTCCGTATAAAAAAGCCCTTGAGCTCCAGTACGAATTGCTTCGGCGGCGCCAGAATAACGAGATTAGCGATATTCTGCTGCTTGTAGAACATCCCCCGGTTATTACAAGAAGTTCCAGAGCAAAGAATGAACATATTATCGTATCAGATGCTGTTTTGAGAGAAGCCGGTATTTCTGTTGAAAAGACAAATCGGGGAGGAGAGGTCACGTATCATGGCCCCGGTCAGCTTGTTGGTTATATAATCTCGAATATTTTAATCAAAGGTTTCAGGATAGTTGAGTTTGTTAATGCCATAGAAGAGGTGTTTATCACTATGCTCAGGGATGAATATAGTATTTCAGCTATGAGGAACAATAAAAACAGAGGGGTTTGGATTGGCAGTGAAAAAATAACTGCTATTGGGCTTGCGATCAAGAAGTCGGTGTCGATGCATGGATTTGCTTTCAATGTTAAAACGAATCTTGAGCATTTTAATTACATTATTCCATGCGGTATGTCGGGAAGGGGTGTTACGAGTCTTGAAAAAGTAACGGGTTGTTCCTTTTTAATGAAAGATGTGAAAGATAGAGTTATAGAATATTTTTTGAGGATTATGGGATATTCCGGCAAAAAATTTGTTGGATTAAATGATATCCATAATATGGATGAAAGGCAGTAAAGGAAAACTATGTGGAGATAAAGCGAAAGCCGGACTGGCTTAGAATAAGAATAAGAAATGGAAAAAACCTGAATAAGGTCTCGGAGCTTCTGGAGAGTCTTTCTCTAAATACTGTTTGCAAAGAAGCAAACTGTCCGAATCGTATGGAGTGTTTCGACAAAAAAACAGCTACTTTTATGATACTTGGAAAAGTCTGCAGTCGCAGCTGCCGGTTTTGTAATATCAAGGGGGGTGTGTGCGATCCCGTTGATGTTTCCGAGCCGGAAAGCATCAGCGAGGCTGTAAAAATACTTGCTTTACAGCATGTTGTTATAACCTCTGTCACAAGAGATGATCTTTCCGACGGAGGGGCTTTTCATTTCGCCGATGTTATAAATATGCTTAAGAAAAGTAATGCCGGCGTCAGGATAGAAGTGCTTATTCCGGATTTTCAGGGTAGAATGAAAAGTCTTCTAAAAGTAACAGATGCCTTTCCCGATATTATTAATCATAATGTTGAAACTGTTCCGTCATTGTACAAGGTTATACGCTCTGGCGCGGAATATGAGCGCTCTCTTGGTTTACTGTGTGCTGTAAAAGAAATCAATCCCGATATTAGAACCAAATCAGGAATAATGCTTGGTCTCGGAGAAAAAGAAGAAGAGGTGCTCGGGGTGTTGAATGATCTTGCTGCTGCAGCCTGTGATGGGGTAACAATTGGACAGTATCTTGCGCCCTCAAAGGAACATCACCCTGTCGTTGAATATATTAGACCTGAGATGTTTGAGTATTACAAAAAAAAGGCTATGGATATGGGGCTGAAATATGTTGCATCCGCCCCCTTTGTCAGGAGTTCGTACAACGCAGCAGAAATGTTTTAGAAAGTAATCATTTGCCGGAATCCGTTTTCCTTTTTTTGTGTTTCATTGATATAGATTTTATAAGTCTGGATGCGGCGTTAAAACCTATACATAATCCTGTAAGAGCCAGAAACCCCCCCGTAATTTTTATAAAAAGAATAACGGGGGTTACTGTTTTATATTCAATTGACAGGGCAAATTTAGCAATTATTATCAGGGCTATACCGAGGATTATCTGTGTAATTTTCGAGTTCTTTGATTTTATATCCCCGCAGGAGCTGCAAAAATCCGGTGTGCTCTCTGAAGTGCATTCTGTGCATTTATCCTGTTTCAATGTTTCCTCCCTTGTTATCAGGAACTGCCGACATGCAGATAAAATAAAATTTTGCAGCATCGGGAGAACCTGCTTGTTACAATATAATCATTAGTATTGATTTAGTTAAGAAAAACTTTGTAACAATCATCCGGGATGTTCAGGGTATACTTTCATTAAAAAAAATTCCATACCCCGAAAAACATATAGTCTGGTTTGAAAAAAGGATCTCAATGCTCATATCGCGGGGAAAAATATTGCTGAATTATTAACTAAAATGAAATATGTCTAAGGTTTTCCCGTTAAAACGTTGATAAAAAATTGAATTAAAGCTATATTCAACCTCCAAAATTGTTACATTAGGAAGAAAGATGAATTCTGAAATATTGAAAAAAGCTTCTGACAATATGAGAGTTTTGTCAATCGCTATGGTTGAAAAAGCAAAGTCGGGGCATCCGGGGGGTGCCCTTGGGGGAATGGATTTTATTACGGTTCTTTTTTCAGAATTCCTATTTTTTGATCCTTCAGATATGACATGGCCCAACAGGGACCGCTTTTTCCTGGATCCCGGGCATATGTCTCCTATGCTCTATTCTATTCTTTCCATGTTCGGTTGTTTTTCTATGGATGATCTGTCTCAATTCAGGCAGCTGGGCAGTCCGACCCCCGGGCATCCGGAGGTAAATTTTGAAAGGGGTATTGAGAATACCTCCGGCCCCCTGGGTCAGGGGCATGCTATGGCTCTTGGAGCTGCGATAGCTGAACGTTTTCTTTCGGCCCGTTTTGGGGATTGGATGTCTCATAAAATTTATACTTTCATATCAGATGGGGGTGTTCAGGAGGGGATTTCCCAGTGCACGGGGAGACTGGCCGGGCATCTTGGTCTTTCCAATCTTATAATGTTTTACGATTCGAACAGCATACAGCTTTCTACGGAAACCAGACTGGTTTCATCCGAGGATACAGCAAAAAAGTATGAAGCCTGGGGTTGGAAGGTTGTCACCATAAACGGAAATGATTTTGATGAAATACGTTCGGCTCTCAGGGCAGCCAACGAAGAAAAAGAGAGGCCCTTTTTGATTATTGGTAAAACAATAATGGGGAAGGGGCTTGTTGCGGAGGACGGCAGGAGTTTTGAAGAAAAAATTGCCACACATGGAATGCCGATAAGCAAGGCAGGAGCCTCTGTTAAAAAATCAATCGAGAATCTCGGGGGCGATCCTGATGTGCCGTTTAAAATTCTGCCGGAAGTTGCTGCTTTCTTTAAAAAGGTGAGAGCTTCAAAAACAACGGCTGTCAGGGAAAGAAAAGAAAGAGAGGCGGAATGGGTCGAAAAAAATCCCGAACAGGCAGAGAGATTGCAAAAATTCCTCTCAATGGAATTGCCCAAAATTGATTATGCCTCCATTAAGCATGATCCGAATATTCCTTCCAGAAATGCTTCAGGGAATATCCTTGCCCATTTTTCAGGAAAGATAGAAAACATGATAGTTGCCTCGGCGGATTTATCCAACAGCGATAAAACAGAGGGCTTTTTGAAGAATACAAAACCCTTTGAAAAAGGTGATTTTTCGGGGGCTTTTTTGCATGCCGGAGTTTCGGAATTATCGATGGCGGCAATTATTAATGGTATGGCTCTCCACGGGGGAGTAATTTCCGCCTGCGGTACATTCTTTGTTTTTTCAGATTATATGAAGCCTGCTATTAGAATGTCCGCTCTTATGGAGTTGCCGGTAAAGTATATCTGGTCCCATGATGCCTTTCGTGTAGGTGAAGACGGCCCAACTCACCAGCCAATAGAGCAGGAAGCCCAGATAAGGCTTCTGGAGAAAGTCAGGAATCATTCTGGCAGAAGGAGTCTTCTGGTTTTAAGACCTGCCGATTCAATGGAGACTAATGTGGCATGGGAGATGGCTATGGAGAATACTAAAACTCCAACAGCCTTAATATTTTCCAGGCAGAATATCAAGGATATTCCGGCCAGACCCGGCTCAACCAGAGAAGAAGATGCCCGGGGGGCAAAACGCGGGGCTTACATAGTTAAGGGCTGCGAAGGCCGGCCGGAGATTATCCTGGTAGGGAACGGCTCGGAGGTCAGCACCCTCTATGACGGCGGGAAGCTTCTTATGGAAAGAAATGGAATCCGGGTGAGGATAGTCTCGGTAATTTCCGATGGGCTTTTTTTTGATCAGGAGGAATCCTACAGGGATAGTGTATTATCCTATGATATTCCCATAATGGGTTTAACAGCCGGCCTTTCGGTTGTCCTCGAGAAATTTGTCGGTCTTAGAGGAAAGATCCTTGGGCTTAATGAGTTTGGCTATTCGGCTCCTTTTAAAGTGCTTGATGAAAAATTCGGCTTTACACCCGAGAATGTTTTCGCTGAGGCTGTGAAATACCTGTCTGAGTTTTACAAATGATCTCCGTTTCTATGTCTTCGTATAACTTGCCGGAATCGGTTTCCGGCTCTCCCCTGTCCTGACGGTTTTTTTTGCCCCTGCTATTGCTTTATTGTATTACCTTAATTAAGATTAAGATAAAACAATATACGGGAAGGGCTTTTATGGATGTTCAGCTAAAAGAACTCATCGAAAAAATTAAAACCGAGGGTGTGGAATCTGCGGAAAAAGATGCCTCAGAGATAATTAGTGATGCAAAAAGAAAAGGCGATGCTATTATTGCCGGGGCGAAGAAGAGGGCGGATGAGATTATCGCAAAGGCAGAAAAAGAGGCTGAAAATCTTTCTTTTACCGGCAAAGAGTCTCTGCGACAGGCAGCCAGGGATCTCGTTCTTGAACTGAAGTCAAGGGTTGAGAGAATTTTTAAGAAAATAATTGAAAACGAAACAGGAAATGTGTTGTCAGAAGAGGTTCTGGCAGAGGGGATTGCGTCTATTTTAAAATCATGGGGAAACAATGGTGTTTCCGATCTTGAGGTACTCCTGCCTCCCGATACCCTGAAAAAATTTGAAGATGGCTTTAAGGCAAGACTTTCCGCTGAGATAAAAAAGGGTGTTGAAATAAAACCTTTCCCCGACATGGAAGCCGGATTCAGGATCTCTTTCAAGGATGGCTCTGCGTATTATGATTTCTCGGCCGGGAGTATTGCCCGGATTATATACAGATATCTCAGCCCTTCTCTCGCTGAGATTCTGAAAGAAGAAGGGCAGTAGAATTGGCACAATACTATTATGTGGTTTCAAGTTTACCGCTTATTTTCTATGACAGCAAGGTGAAGATCGGGATTGATGATTTTCTTGAAGTTTGCAAAAATCATCTTTCCGGGGACGATTTTGAACTTCTGGAATTTTCTGATCTAAAAAATATTAAAAAAAGGGATACGGATTGTGATTTTCTTAAAAAGTGGTACTCGTGGGAGCTTTCGCTCAGGAACGAGCTTGTAAAACTCAGAGCCGGTAGCCCCGAGGAAGCGGAGAAATATCTGGTAGAAGTTCCGGTTATATCAGGACTCCAGGCTCTCGCACTCAGAGCCTTCGAAGAGGATTCTCCCCTCAATGGTGAGGATATTCTGGGAAGGGCAAGATGGGCGGTTCTTGATGAGCTCGAAACCGGTCATTATTTTGATATTGAAAAATTGATATCGTTCTATCTGAAACTTCAAATACTGAAAAGGAAAAACAGCTTTAGGCGGGAAGAGGGTTTTGCCCGGTATAAAGAGATATATAAAATAATTACTGAAAAAAAATCAGAAGAGCCGGCAGCTTTGACGGTATAGAACTGGAGAATGTAATATGGCAGAAAGCATGGGAAAGGTAATCGGAGTCAACGGGAATATGGTTACTGTGGAATTTGAGGGCGAGGTCTCCCTTAATGAGGTGGGGTATGTCCTTCTTGATTCCGGATTGGATAAAGAGAAGAAGACAAAGAAACTAAAATCCGAGGTTATCAGAATAAACGGCAGTACTGCGGAACTTCAGGTATTTGAAATGACCAAGGGAATTGGGATTGGAGCATCCGTTGAATTTACAAAAGAGCTCCTCGCCGTCTCTCTTGGCCCCGGGCTGCTTGGCCAGATCTATGATGGCCTTCAGAATCCTCTTCCGGCTCTGGCGGAAGAATGCGGATTTTTTCTGGATAGGGGGGTTTATTTAAATCCCCTATCAAACGATACGAAATGGCAATTTACTCCCCGGGTAAAGACGGGAGACAGAGTAGAGGCTGCAGATACCCTTGGAGTGGTTCCTGAGGGAATTTTTACCCACAGGATAATGGTTCCCTTTAATTTATATGAAACGTACACGGTAAAATGGATTGCAGATAGCGGTGACTATTCTATAAATGAGAAAATAGCCGAGATAGAAAGCCCTTCCGGGAAGCTTATTAAATTAACAATGGTTTTTGAGTGGCCTGTAAAAAGAGCCGTAACTGCATATCAGGAGAGGCTCAAGCCCTTTGAATCCATGGTTACAAAAGTCAGATTGATTGATACGTTCATCCCTGTTTCAAGGGGAGGGACCTACTGTATCCCCGGTCCCTTTGGCGCCGGGAAAACGGTTCTCCAGCAGGTTACAAGCAGGAATGCCGAGGTAGATATCGTTATTATTGCTGCCTGCGGAGAGAGGGCGGGGGAGGTTGTTGAGACCCTGAAGGAATTTCCTGAATTACTTGATCCCAGAACTGGAAGATCCCTCATGGAGAGGACAATAATAATATGTAATACAAGTTCCATGCCCGTCGCCTCAAGGGAGGCCTCGGTTTATACTGCAGTAACCCTTGCCGAATATTATCGCCAGATGGGTCTGAATGTTCTTCTCCTGGCTGATTCAACATCCAGATGGGCACAGGCGATGCGTGAAATGTCGGGACGTCTTGAAGAAATACCGGGCGAAGAGGCTTTTCCTGCGTACCTCGAATCGACAATAGCCTCATTCTACGAAAGAGCGGGAGTTGTAAGATTAAAGGACGGGACGACAGGCTCCGTTACCATTGGGGGGACGGTAAGCCCTGCGGGGGGGAATTTTGAAGAGCCGGTTACACAGGCTACCTTGAAGGTTGTAGGAGCCTTCCACGGTCTTTCAAGGGAGCGCTCGGATGCAAGGAAGTATCCTGCTATTCATCCCCTTGAGAGCTGGAGTAAGTATAGAGGCGTTGTTGATTTTGAAAAAACAGCCTATGCCCGGGAAATACTTTTCAGGGGTAACGAGGTTGATCAAATGATGAAGGTTGTAGGGGAGGAAGGAACAAGCCTTGGTGACTACATTATATATTCTAAAGCTGATTTTCTTGATTCTGTCTATCTCCAGCAGGATTCCTTTGATCCTGTAGACGCTGCTGTCAGTGTTGAAAGGCAGAGGTATATTTTTGATTTACTTTTTGAAATCCTTGGAGCCGAGTTGTCTCTCGAATCCAGGGGAGAGGTCAGGAGTTACTTCAATCAAATGCGGCAGAAATTTCTGGATTACAATGGATCCGAATGGGGTTCTGCCGGATTTAAGAAGATTGAGAAGGAGATCAGGGAGATGCTGCTATCCAGGAAAACCGGAATGGAGAAAAAAGCAGAGGCTTTATTGGGTAAAAATTGAGTAAAAACTGATAATAGGGGATTTGGAAGATGGACAAGGTATATAGTAAAATAGAGTCTATTGCGGGGAATGTGATAACGGTTTCTGCAGATGGCATAAAGTATGGGGATCTGGCGATGGTAAGCTCAACTCATGGCAAGTCTCTTGCGGAGGTTATCAGGTTGTACAAAGGCAAGGTTTCTCTTCAGGTTTTTTCCGGGGGAAGGGGAGTGTCGACAGGAGATGAGGTGAGGTTCCTTGGGCATTCCATGGAGATTTCCTTTTCTGATAATCTTCTGGGGAGGATTTTTGACGGCAGCGGCAGACCCAGGGATAAGGGCCCCGAACTTGTCGATAATCTAATAGAAATAGGGGGTCCCTCTGTAAATCCGGCTAAAAGGATTATTCCGAGGAATATGATTAGAACCGGAATCCCCATGATCGACATATTTAACTCTCTTGTTGAATCCCAGAAACTGCCGATTTTTTCGGTTTCAGGGGAACCCTATAATGAGCTTCTTGCGAGGATCGCAATGCAGGCGGAGGTCGATATGATAATCCTTGGGGGAATGGGGCTCAAATATGATGATTATCTCTATTTCAAGGATGCCATTGAAGAGGGAGGAGCCCTTGGCCGGACGGTATTTTTTGTCCATACCGCCTCAGATCCAATTGTAGAATGCCTTCTTGTTCCCGATATTTCCCTTGCTGTAGCCGAACAATTCGCCCTTAAGGGGAAAAAAGTTCTGGTTCTGCTGACTGATATGACCAACTTTGCGGACTCGATGAAGGAGATTGCAATTACAATGGAACAGGTTCCCTCAAACCGCGGATATCCCGGGGATCTATACAGCCAGCTGGCTTCCCGCTACGAAAAAGCGGTAGATTTTGAGGGATCGGGATCGATCACCATTCTTGCAGTAACAACAATGCCCGGAGATGATGTAACCCATCCCGTTCCTGATAATACTGGGTATATCACTGAAGGTCAGTTCTATCTAAGAAACGGAAGAATTGAGCCTTTTGGATCCCTCTCCCGTTTAAAGCAACAGGTAAACAAGGCCACCAGGGATGACCATCGTCCCCTGATGGATGGGATGATAAAGTTATACGCCTCCTATCTTGAATCAATGGAGAAAAAATCCATGGGGTTCAATATGTCGGACTGGGATAATAAATTACTAAAATACGGGTTGATTTTTGAGAAAGAAATGATGGACCTCAGTGTTAATATCCCCCTTGAGAAAGCCCTTGATAAGGGCTGGGAGATTCTTTCTTCCTGTTTTACAAAAGAAGAGACAGGGCTTAGATCGGATTTGCTGGAAAATTTCTGGCCGGGTAACGAGGGTGGTTCGTAGATGCCAGGTATTAAGCTGACCAAGAATGAAGCGAAAAAGCAAAAAGATTCTTTAAAGAGATTTCAGCGTTATCTTCCGACACTTATTCTGAAGAAACGCCAATTGCAGATGGTGATAAGAAAAGTAGAAGAGAAGGTAAATGAGGTTGAAAAGAAAAAAGCAAGATTGGAAGAGATGATTCAGAGCTGGGCCGGTATTTTCTGTGAAAATGTCGGTCTTGAGAATCTTGTAAGAATAAACTCGGTAAAGAAAGGCATAGACAATGTCGCCGGCGTGGATATTCCTGTTTTTTCGGGTATCGAAATCGCTATAGAATCCTATGATCTGTCTACCTTTCCCCTATGGGTGGATAAAGCGGTATCTGTCCTGAAGGATTTGATTTCCCTCGATGCCGAGATTGATGTTCTAAGGGAAGGCTTGCTTCTCCTGGCAGGGGAATTAAGGACAACAACCCAGCGTGTTAATCTGTTTGAGAAAGTAAAGATTCCTGAGGCCAGAGAAAACATAAGACGGATAAACATATATCTTGGTGATCAGCAGACAGCCGCGGTTGTCAGGGGTAAGATGGCCAAGAATAAACTTGTAGAGGTTTAGAATTTGTGGAAATCAGAGGTTCATTGTGCGGATGAGGAACAAATAGCTTTATGATAGTGAAAATGAAAAAAATATCTATCGTTCTCCTTGACTCCTACAGGGTTGCGTCATTAAAGGAGTTAAGAAAACTTGGGGTTCTCCATGTAGAAAATGAGGCAGGGAGCAGCGAGACACTGGACACATTGCTCGAACAGAAGGTTCTTCTTGAAAAAGCCCTCAGTCTTTTGCCGAAAAAAAAGGGGGCGGATAAAGTTCCTCATAAAATTGAGAGTGGAGATATCTTGAAATCAGCAGAGGAAGTTATTTCATTAAGCGAAAGTAGGGGAACGCTTCTTGAAGATCTCCGCCGCTTGAGCCTGGAAAGGGATAGTGTTGCTGTGTGGGGGGATTTTAATCCTGAGGATATTGCCTTCTTGAACCAGAAAAAAATCATCATTAGATTTTACAAAACCACAAAAGATATTTTTGAGAAGATCAAGGGGGGTTTTACACCGTTTGTTATAAAAATCCAGGCCTCACAGGTTTATTTTGTAACAGTGGATAAGAAAGTTGAAGGTCCGGAAGAAATAGTTCTTCCAGAAAAGAGTGCTAAAGCCTTTGGTGACGATATACAGTCAAAAACAGAGGAGATATCCAGGAAAGAAGGCCTACTTTTTGAGCTGTCGAGCCTGAGGGAGAATTTTGTATCGGAGATTGCCGGTCTGGACGAAAAGATCAGATTTGAAGAAGTCAGGACGGGAATTGGAATAGAGGGAAACCTTTCCTATCTAACAGGATTTCTTCCTGAAAATCGCCTTAATCCCCTCAGAAAGGCCGCCTCGGAAAACGGATGGGGACTCGTGGTAAGCGAACCCTCTGTGGATGATGATGTCCCGACTCTTGTCAAGAACAATAGAATAATCAGCATAATTCAGCCCGTATTCGATCTGCTTGGAACGGTACCGGGGTACAGGGAAAGGGATATCAGTTTTCTTTTTCTTTTATTTTTTGGTTTGTTTTTTGCTATGATAATCGGTGATGCGGGCTATGGCTCCATTTTTTTATTATTATCGGCAGCGGGGATAATGATTCCTGTTCTAAAAAAGAAAAAGATTCCTCCTGCGGCAGTTTTGATGCTTGTAATGAGTGTTTGCACAATTATATGGGGAGCACTTACGGGAACCTGGTTTGGATCTGAAGCCATTGCCAGAAATGAATATTTCAGGTGGATGGTAATAGAAAACATCTCCAGTTTGAATCCCCGGAGTGCCCTGTTTGTTAAATATTTCTGTTTTATCGTTGGTGTGATACATCTGCTTATTGCTCATTCATGGAATTTTATAAGGGATATCAGAAGAAAGCCCTTTATTCGTGCTTTTGCCCAGATAGGATGGTTTTCCCTCGTCTGCGGCCTGTACTACCTGGTTCTATTTATTGTTCTTGATCCGGTGAAGTTTCCAATGCCCGATGTCGCTCTGCCCATGATTCTGGGAGGGCTTGCTTTTGTAATTATCTTTGCACAGCAGGAGGGTAATTTTTTCAAGGGTATTTTGAAAGGTCTGGGGGGATTGATAACCACCTTCCTTGATGGGGTAAGTGCATTCTCGGATATTATATCGTATATAAGACTATTTGCGGTGGGGCTTGCTTCTGTTGCAATTGCAAGGAGTTTTAATTCAATGGCAGAGGGGATCCCAATTGCAGGGGCGGTGTTGATTCTCATGGCGGGGCATGGTTTGAATATTGCCATGGGTCTTCTGTCTGTTATTGTTCATGGAGTAAGGCTTAACATGCTTGAATTCTCCGGTCATGCCGGAATGGAATGGACAGGGATTCCCTACAAGCCCTTCAGGATTGAAAAGAAAGAAAATAACTAGAGGGTTTTCTTTTAACATAAAAAGAAAGGAGATAATAAATGGATATTATTGCACAAATGGGTATTGCAGCTACTATGGGTTTTGCGGCTATTGGTTCAGCCATAGGTGCCGGAGCAGCCGGGATGGCTGCTATTGGGGCATGGAAAAAATGTTTTGCCAATAACAAGCCGGCTCCGTTTTTGCTCGTAGCTTTTGTAGGAGCCCCCCTTACTCAGACCATCTACAGTATGATTCTGATGGGAACCATCATGGAGGGGTTTAAAAAAGCAGCAGAAACTGGAGTTAGTCCTGTTATGCTTCTGGGAGTGGGTATTTTTGGAGGTCTCGGAATGGGATTTTCTGCGATGTTCCAGGGTAAGGCCGGAGCAAGTGCTTCAGATGCCCTTGCCGAAACGGGAAAGGGCTTTGGTAACTATATTATGGTTCTGGGGTTGATAGAAACAGTAGCCCTTTTTGTGATGGTATTTTTAATGAATGCTGTAAAAGCTTAGCTCTGGAATTCTTTGCGTGTATGACGCTTTTGAAGACCAGGGGGCTTGTTCCGCCAGGAACTGGAAATAGTTGATATCGGATGGATTCTGGTTTGGAGGCCGGGGGCTTTCAAACCAGAATTACTGATGTTAGACATACTGCCCGCTAACCCGGTTTTGTTTGTCCAGGCCTGTTTCTCAAACGGGAATCCGAGGTTATAATTTCTGGCACCACCGAACTTGTTTCCGCAAGATTTCAGTTCTTCTTTTTGTTGATAAAATGTATAATAGTTAAGAGTCCTATACCGGTAGACCAGACAATCATAATAACAACAGTATGGAATATTTTGTATGAGCCGGCTATCCAGGCCTTTGAAAGATCCCAGAAAACGGCCACTCCCCCGAGAAAAATGCTGATTGAATATATTATAAAGAGTATTTTTTTATGACTCAGCCCGATATTGAGAAGTTTATGGTGAAGATGCTCTTTATCCGGCATGCCTATGGATTGTTTTTTCCGTCTTCTCCGCATTATCGCTGCGAATGTATCCAGAATCGGGATGAGAAGCAGGGTTATGGGGGTTATTAGAACCATCGATGAGGGGTTTACTGATACATTTAGCAACGGTATGACTGCCAGTGTAAAACCTATGAAGAGACTCCCCGCATCTCCCATGAATATTTTTGCGGGGGGCATGTTGAAAAAAAGAAAGCTAAGAATACCGCCGAATAGCGAAAAAGAGAAGACAGCCATAATGATGTTATTGTTAAACAGGGAAATAATACCCAGAAACAGGGCGGCTATGGAAGAAATCCCCCCGGCAAGGCCGTCAATGCCGTCAATCAGGTTAACTGCGTTACAAACACTTACAATCCAGAATACTGTAATCACGTAAGAAAAAGGCCCCAGCGGGATATCGATCCAGAATAACGGGATTGTAAATTTGGTAAAAACCAATCCGCTGGAAACTACACATGTTGCGGCTAGAATCTGGATAATCAATTTATAGCGGGCCTTTAGATTAGAAAAATCATCAAAAAGACCCAGGACGTGTATAATGATAAAACCCGCAAGAATAGGTATTATTTTTAAATAAGGAACGGAAAACATGTCCTGTTTTTGAACTATGGTTATAATCAGAATCGTAAGAAGGGCGAAAAAAAAGGAGAGGAATACTCCTACACCTCCTATACAGGGGATGTCTCCTGTATGGTTTTTCCTGCTGCTCTTTGGGTCATACCATTTTTTCTTATGAGCAATTTTAATCAGGATATGAATCAATAATATATTAACAAAAAAAGAAGTCCCTAATGAAACAAGAGCCCTTATCAATATTGTTATCTCCATGGGCGAAGTATATCATTATACTCAAAGAAAAAAAAAGAGTATTATTGTAAAAAACGCCAAGTTTTTACACACTCCCAAATTATTTTATTAGAATTCGAAACCGTAGAGCTTCCCGATTCTGGATAAAACCAGAAACTTCTTGTGAAATATTTAAATCTCTCATGGATGGATTAGAATATCAGTTGCCCACAGGCTTTCCTTATACCCATATAGTTTTCAAAAGGAAGCACAACAATTGATAAACACCATGGTAAAAGAGGGGCTACAGCGGTTCTCTGATAGGCAGAACCGCCATATTTCCTTACAGTTCTGTTATTAAATCCTGATACTTCGCCATTGGCCAGAGTTCACTGGCAATAATTTCTTCGGCTCTGTCAACATTCAGTCTGAGAGCTGCAAGCGCTTCACCCCCTGCTTCGGCAAAATAATAGGCCTTTTTATGGATATCACTGATTTTTTCGCCCTCTACCAGGGTTTTTTCAAGGTTTGTTATCCCTGATTTAATTTCCTTATACAGGTCGCCCAGGGTTTCAATATCTGTCTTGAAGATGTCTGAAGGAGACCCTGCTGCAGCCACTTTTTCTGCTGCATTCGCTATGCTTGTTATCTGTTTTATTAAAGAGGGGAGAACTGTTGTTTTTGCGATATTAATTGCTGTCTTATACTCAATATCTTTTACATTCACATAGGCCTCGAGTTTTATCTCGATCTTTGCCTCCAGTTCGGCTTTGCTCAAAATCTTGTAATCTTCAAATAGTTCCATTACTTCGTCTTCTAAAAAAGCCTCAAGAGCCGCAGGGGTATTTTTAGCATTGGGGAGCCCCCTTTTTCCGGCCTCATTATGCCATTCGTCTGAATAGTTGTTTCCCTCAAATCGAACCCGTTTTGTTTTTTTCAATAGATCCTTGAATACCTGGATGGCATTTAGTTTTACATCTCCGCTCATTTCTTTGAGGCGGTTATAAATCTCATCATATCCATATGCAACCATCAGATTAAAAACAGTTGCGGGTTCCGCACAATTGTGGGTTGAACCGACAGCCCTGAATTCGAATTTATTTCCGGTAAAGGCTATTGGAGAGGTCCTGTTTCTATCTGATATATCCTTGGCTATTTTCGGCAGATTCTGAATGCCTAGATTTATATGGGCCATTGCTTTTTCGGTTACTGTACCGATTCCCTCGATCTCATCGAAAAGGGAGTTTAGATATTCGCCGAGGTAGACAGACATTATAGCCGGCGGGGCTTCATTTGCTCCCAGCCTGTGGTCGTTTCCGGCATCGGCGACAGAAGCCCTTAATACCCCTCCAAATTTATCCACTCCTACAAGAATTGCTACAACCGTCATTAGAAAATTTATATTTTTTAAGGGAGATTTTGAGGGTTCAAGATAATTGGTTCCGGTATTGTCCCCGATCGACCAGTTCATATGCTTTCCTGAACCGTTTACCCCTGCATAGGGTTTTTCGTTCAAAAGGGCGACCAGGCCGTGTTTTTCGGCAACACGTTTTAAGATATCCATCATTTGGAGGTTATGATCCACCGCAAGATTCGAGACAGAGTAGAGAGGGGCAACTTCGAATTGATTGGGAGCGACCTCATTATGGCGGGTTTTTGACGGGATTCCTCGCCTGTACAATTCTACGTCAAATTCCTCCATAAACCTGAGAACCTTTCTTTTTATTGTTCCGAAATAATGATCATCCATCTGCTGTCCTTTGGCTGGAGCCGATCCAAACAATGTCCTCCCGCAAACTTTTAGATCCTGTCTGTTTTCATAAAGATCTCCCGATACAAGAAAATACTCCTGTTCCGGTCCCATAAAAACCTTTGTCTGCTTCGCGGTTCTGTTGCCGAGAAGTTTTTGAAGGCGAATTGCCGAATCATTTAGTGCCTTTTGAGATCGCAGCATGGGGGTTTTAATATCCAGAACATTTCCTGTCCATGATAAAAATACAGAGGGAATAACCAGGGTCATGGTGTCATTCGATTCCAGTAAAAAGGCGGGAGATGTCGGATCCCAGGCGGTATATCCCCTTGCTTCAAAAGTAGATCTCATTCCTCCTGATGGGAACGAAGAAGCATCGGGTTCCGATTGAATAAGCTGGCTACCCGAAAACCTCTCAATTATGCTGCCGTCTTTATCGTATGTAATGAAAGAATCGTGTTTTTCTGCAGTTCCCCCTCTCTGGGGCTGAAACCAGTGGGTAAAATGAGTGGCTCCCTTTGCTATCGCCCACTCTTTCATGGCGTGAGCTACATCTGCAGCGATTGATTCATCAAGTTTTTCATTTGATTCAATTGTAGCCATGAGTTTTTTGTAAACCTCATTGCTCAATTTTTCTTTCATCACCTTCTTGTTAAAGGTTAATTCTCCAAAAATAGAACTTGTTCTCAGCATTATCGGCCTCCAGACTATGATCTTATGGATAGATATAGTACAGAAAAATTACAATGTCAAGCTGAATTTTGGTTTTTACTGTTTTTTTGGTAGTTTTTGCCGGTTGTTTTTCGATTTTTTTATTATTCCCAACCTGCATTCTGCTTTTTTGCAGTTTTTCACCAATTTTTACTGGCAGCTGCTTTCCTTCTTGTTTTTCTGGGTCGCAGCCGGGTTTAGTTTTTTTAGTAGTGCCCCGAAAGTTGATGATGGATTTTCCATATCTCTTTTTAAGAAGGGGGGGGATCCGTCTGCTTTTTAACGGAAAGGCATTTATCCCCTCTTTTCTTCAAAGGGTATAAATGATATGATCCCCCCAGCTAAAATGATAGAATGGAGTGGATTATGTTGTTAAAGGATAAAAAAGCCCTTGTAACCGGGGGAGCCAGGGGAATAGGAAGAGAGATAGTTATAAATTTTCTCAAAAACGGGGCTTCTGTCTATTTTGTAGATCTGAACGAGAGTGAGTCCATGGGAGAATATGAAGAACTTGCGAAAAGCAATGGATGTTACGTAAAATTCAGGAAATGCAATGTAGCGAATGAGGAAGAGGTAACTGGTGTTGTAAAGGAAATTCAAGAAGAGAGCGGGGGGCTTGATATCCTGGTTAATAATGCGGGTATTACAAGGGACGGCCTTCTAATGCGAATGTCCTCAAAAGATTGGAATGATGTTTTAACGATCAATCTTACCAGTGCTTTTTTTATTTCTAAACTGGTTTCGCGTCAGATGATGAGGCAGAAATCGGGGTCGATAATAAATGTTGCTTCAATAGTCGGTATTATAGGTAATGCCGGGCAGTGTAATTATTCCGCCTCAAAGGCGGGGCTTATCGGTTTTACAAAGAGTCTTGCCAGGGAAATTGGTTCAAGAAATGTCCGTGTAAATTCGGTTGCCCCGGGTTTTATTCACACACCGATGACGGATAAGTTAAGTGAAGAACAGCAGGCAAAAATGAAGGCCTTAATTCCCATGGGACGCTATGGGGAACCTGCCGAAGTAGCTGATGTTATAACATTTCTGGCCTCGGATATGTCTTCTTATCTTACGGGACAGGCACTCCACATCGCCGGTGGAATGGGAATGTGATTCCTTTCGATCTTAATGTAATTGCCTCAAGGTTGGAGGGTCTGGAAGAAACGATTATCTATAAGTTGATTAACCGGGCACAGTTCAGGGTTAATGAAGCGGCTTATCTTGAAGGGAAAAGCGGATTCGGTGACGGAGAGGGGAGGAGTCTTTTT
Organism: uncultured Spirochaetales bacterium; assembly: GCA_964512945.1. Classification (GTDB taxonomy): domain Bacteria; phylum Spirochaetota; class Spirochaetia; order CAZEKV01; family CAZEKV01; genus CAZEKV01. The sequence goes on from CAZEKV010000001.1 coordinate 21,085, forward strand.
CGCTTAAGGCTTCTGTATCAGGAAGAATTTGATGCAAAATTCGGCAGGTACTGCGTTCCTGAGGAAAGGCCTTTTTGCAGCGACCTGCCCGAAGCAAAAAGGGCGGTTACTCTTGTTGATAAGGATCTGTCAATTAGCGATTATAATCTAGTTAATTTAACGGATAAAATTGAGAAGAGTTATCTGTTGTTGATAAAAAAAATATGCCTTCCAGGGGATGACAGTCAGTATGGATCCAGTGTGGATCATGATGTTCATGCCCTCCAGGCAATTTCCAGACGGATACATTACGGTGCCATGTTTGTTGCAGAGAGTAAGTACCGGATGGATCCCCATGCCTACCGCCAGTTAATAGATAAAAAAGACAAAAAGGCTCTGATGGAGCTGCTTACAAGGCGGGAAGTGGAAGAAAAAATCCTATGCAGGGTAAAGGAAAAAGTGGCCTATGTGCAGGCTGCATCCAATAGATCTGTGCGGCGTTTAATTGATGCGGAGGCAGTTCTGGAATACTACAAGGAATACATAATTCCCCTGACAAAAGAGGGACAGATAATTTATTTGCTGAACAGGGGGGTATAGGATTCGTTTTTTTACTTCTGTGTCTGGTTTTCCGGTTTTTCCTGTATTCTATATGTAGAAAATATTTTATGACAAAATAATATTTGGAAATAACCCCTTGTTATAGAACGGGATTCTGGTTTATAATTCCCCTATGCTTGTAATTGATGGAAATTCTCTCAAGATTAGTGATGTCGTGGCTGTTTCGAGATTCAACAGAAAAGTTTCTCTCGACCCCGCTGCGGTTTCAGGGATCAAAAAATCCAGAGCCTTTGTAGAGAAAATTTTAGCTGAAAAAAGGATCGTATACGGGGTAACTACGGGTGTCGGTGAGCTTGTAAATCAATGTATTTCTCCTGAAGATGCCGAAACCCTTCAAAAGAATTTGATTCGAAGCCACTCAACAAATGTAGGGGAAGCCTTTCCTGAAGATGTTGTAAGGGCTATTATCTTGCTGAGGGCGAATGCACTCGCAAAGGGCTTTTCTGGGGTCAGGCTTGTTGTCATAGAAACCCTTATAGAGCTCCTTAATAAAAACATATATCCCTTTATTCCGGAGAAGGGTTCTGTGGGCGCAAGCGGCGATCTTTCCCCCCTGTCCCATCTTGCCCTTGTTCTTATGGGAGAAGGGGAATGCCTCGTTGAGGGGAAAAGGGTTCCTTCCCTTGAAGTCTTTGTTAATTCCAGTATATACCCTATAATTCTCAAGGCAAAAGACGGCCTGGCTCTTATCAATGGAACCCAGGTTATGGCCTCAATAGCCTGCCTGGTTGTTGAAGAGGCGGAACTTTTGTTGAAGAATGCCCAGATAGCCGGGGCAATGAGTCTTGAGGCTCTGAAGGGAACATCGAAGGCTTTTGACGAAAAAATCCACCTTGTTCGGCCCCATGCAGGACAGATTAAGTGTGCTGCTAATATGAGGAAAATAGTAGCGGGGAGCGAAATTATAGCCTCCCATAAAAATTGTGAAAAAGTCCAGGATGCCTACACCCTCAGGTGCATTCCCCAGGTTTACGGGCCTATAATGGAAACCATTGAGTACGCGAAGAATGTATTAAGCATTGAAATCAATTCCGCAACGGATAACCCCCTGGTTTTTGCAGATTCCGAAGAGGTTATATCGGGGGGGAACTTCCACGGGGAACCCCTTGCTTTTATAATGGACTATCTTGGTATAGCCCTCTCGGAGATTGGAAATATTTCCGAACGTACAACTGACAGGCTTGTAAATCCCCATCTTTCGGGGCTTCCCCCGTTTTTGACAAAAGGCGATGGCCTTAACTCAGGCTTTATGATTTCTCAATATACAGCGGCAGCCCTTGTTTCAGAAAATAAGATTCTTGCCCATCCGGCATCGGTTGATTCAATACCGACCTCTGCAGGACAGGAGGATCATGTAAGTATGGGAAGCATCGCAGCCCGGCATGCCTGGGAGATTCTCAAAAATCTGGAAAATGTTCTTGCTATTGAAATGCTGTCGGCAGCCCAGGGGGTCGATTTTCAGGAGCTCCTCCCCGGGGAGGGGACGAAAGCGGCACATGATCTGATCAGACAGAGTATTTCCCATTTAGCGGAAGACCGCATTATGTATCTGGAGATTGAGAAGATGAGAGAGCTCATTGTAAGCGGAAAGATTGTGAATGCTGTTGAAAAGGTTGTCGGGGAATTATAAAATCATTCAGGAGATAAGTATGAGACCAATATATATGGACGAGAAACCGGATAAACCCATAAGGGCTCTTCGTGGGAACACCCTTCGTGCAGCGACATGGGAGGCTGAAGCGGCTTTGAGGATGCTCGAAAACAATCTGGATCCGGAAATTGCTCTTCTTCCCGATCAGCTTATTGTCTATGGAGGCTCGGGAAGAGCCTGCCGGAACTGGCGTGAATTTAATAAAATCGTCAGATCCCTTAAAAATCTAAAATCCGATGAAACCCTGCTGATACAATCCGGGAAAGCAGTTGGAATAATAAGAACATATGAGGACAGCCCCAGGGTTTTGATTGCGAACAGCAATATTGTTCCCGCATGGTCAACCCCCGAAAATTTCTCAAAATACGACGCTATGGGGCTTACAATGTATGGGCAGATGACAGCAGGAAGCTGGATATATATCGGAACCCAGGGGATCCTTCAGGGAACATATCAAACCCTGGCGGCTCTTGCTGATAAACACTTGGGGGGGTCTCTTGCGGGCCGCCTTGTTTTAACCGGCGGTATGGGGGGCATGAGCGGGGCTCAGCCCATGGCCGTAACAATGAACGGTGGTGTTGTTATCAATGTGGAGGTTGATTCTGAAAGGATTAAAAGGAAAATAGATGAGGGCTACTGCGACAAAATGACCGCCTCTATTGATGAGGCTCTCAGGTGGGCGCAGGAGGCTGTAAAGAATAAAATCCCCCTCTCCATAGGTCTTGTGGGTAACTGTGCGGTTGTGTATCCTGAGCTTTTAAAGCGGGGGATTATTCCCGATATAGTTACCGACCAGACCTCGGCTCATGACCTTCTGGATTATGTGCCGATAGGCGACCTCGAAGAAACAGGTATTTTGCGGTTAAACAATCCCGGGGAGTATAGAAAACTTTCCATGGAGGCAATTCTTAAACACACCGAGGCCATACAGCAGATGCAGGAGAAGGGGAGCATTGCCTTTGATTACGGTAATAATCTGAGGGGGCAGGCCGAAAAGGGAGGGCTTAAGGTCAGGAAGGATAACGGGGATTTTATTTATCCTGGATTTGTTCCCGAATATATACGCCCCCTTTTTTGCGAGGGTCGGGGGCCTTATAGGTGGGCGGCTCTATCGGGAGAAATTTCTGATATAAAAAAACTTGATGATCTCGTTCTGGAAATGTTTCCTGAGGATGATATTCTTAGAAAGTGGATAGAAGTAGCCGGAGACAGGATCCCCCAGATAGGTCTTCCCTCCCGTGTCTGCTGGCTGGGGCTGGGAGAACGGGCGGATTTTGCTCTTAGAATGAATGATATGGTAAAAAAAGGCGAACTCAAAGCCCCTATTGTTATCGGACGGGATCATCTCGACTGCGGCTCGGTTGCTTCTCCAAACCGGGAAACCGAGGCCATGAAGGATGGAAGCGATGCAATAGCAGACTGGCCTCTTTTAAATGCTCTGACGGCTTCGGCCTGCGGTGCCGACTGGGTTTCCATACATAACGGAGGGGGTGTCGGAATAGGAAACTCAACCCACACGGGGCAGGTTATTGTTGCCACGGGGAGTGATAAAAAAGCTGTTCGGCTTGAGCGGGTTCTTACGGCGGATCCCATGACGGGAGTTTTCCGTCATGTTGATGCCGGCTATGACCGGGCATTAAAGTTTGCGAAAAAAATGAATCTCAATATCCCCGGACTGGAGTAAGCGCTTGTTTTAAGATTCCGGTTTTTCTAATAATACGGCCGGGGAGGTTATATCATTTTTTCCCGTTGCTAAAAAAAGAGGGTGGTTATGGAAAAAATAATTGAATGCGTTCCTAATTTCAGTGAAGGCCGCAATATGGACATCATAAACAAAATAACTGATGAGATAAAATCAGTTGAAGGGGCTGTCCTCCTTGACGTTGATCCGGGGAAAGACACAAACAGGACTGTTGTTACTTTTGTGGGGACACCGGATATTGTTGTAGAGGCTGCGTTTAGAGCCGTAAAAAGGGCTTCTGAATTAATAGACATGTCTACCCATAAGGGCTCCCACCCAAGGATGGGTGCTACTGATGTTTGCCCCCTTATTCCGGTAAGCGGAATTACAAAAGAAGAATGTGTTAAGTATGCTCAAAAACTTGCTGAAAGAATCGGTACTCTTGGGATTCCCGTTTATCTTTACGCCCATGCGGCGGTTAGACCGGAAAGGAAGAAACTGCCGGATATAAGAAAGGGTGAATATGAGGCTCTGTCCGAAAAGATGAAAGATCCCGATTTTGCACCCGATGCAGGTTCGGCGGAATTTAATTCCAAATCGGGAGCAACCGCTGTCGGTGTCAGGGATTTTATGCTTGCCTACAATATAAATCTTAATACAAAAGAAAAGAAATTTGCCCGTGAAATTGGAATGAATATAAGGGAAAAGGGTAGGGCAAAAAGGGATAAAAGGGGAAAGATTATCCGTGACGAAAACGGTAAGTCGATTATTATTCCTGGAAAACTGAAGTACTGTCAGGCTGCGGGCTGGTACATAGAAGAATATGGATATGCCCAGGTGACAATGAATCTGCATAATTACAGCGTAACAGGTCTTCATACAGCCTTTGATACCGTTTGTGAAGAAGCTGCAAAGTTTGGTCTGCGTGTTACAGGCAGTGAGCTTGTCGGTCTTCTCCCCAAAAAGGCTCTCCTCGATGCGGGAAAACATTATCTTTCTAAGCAGGGCAGGAACACAGGGATTCCTGAAAAAGAAATTATTCACATGGGAATTATCTCCCTCGGCCTGAACGATACCACGCCTTTCGATCCTGAAAAAAGAATTATCGAGTATTGCATCGAGAATAAAGAGGGCAAACTTATAAGTTTGAGAATAGAAGAGTTTGTTGATGAGCTTTCTTCCAATTCGCCCGCCCCGGGGGGCGGGAGTGTTTCGGCATTAAGCGGGGCTCTCTCGTCCGGGCTTTCTTCCATGGCCGCCGCCCTTACCTTTGGAAAAGAAGGATACAAACGTTATAACGGGATGATGGAAGATCTCTCTGTTGCCGCTCAAAATTTCAAAAGAAAATTCCTGACTTTAGTCGATGAAGATACGGAAGTTTTTAACAGCTATATGGTGGCTGTTTGTCTTCCAAAAAAAACCGACAAAGATAAAGAAAAAAGGGAGGAGGCAATTGAAGCTGCTGCAAAAAAGGCGGCAGAAATCCCATTTCAAACCCTTATGCTTTGTGATCCCCTGATGGATCTGTCGGATAAGGCGGCAAAAAACGGGAATAAGAATACCCTTTCAGATGTTGCGGTCTGTGCTATTCAGGCCGAGGCTGCCGCCGAGGGAGCATGGATGAATGTCATTATAAATCTTTTATCGATTAAGGATGAAAAATTTAGAAACCGCATCAGGGAAGAATCGGATAGGATTTTAAAAAGTGTCAAACATAAACGAAAAAGAATTGTAAATTTTATTAAGAAGAAATTGCTGAATGGATAATATTGATCTGCTTGTTGAGAATTCCTCTTTTTTGTTAACTATGAGGGGGGGGCGGACTCCCCGTTCCGGGAAAGATCTGGGGGACAACGGGGAGATAAAGAATGGTGCCATTGCCGTTAGTAATGGGATTATTATTGAAACCGGCACGACAGAAGAAATCAGTAGAAAATACAAAAATCCAAAAAATCTGATAAATGCCCGGGGACACCTCGTAATGCCGGGGTTTGTAGACTGCCATACTCATCTTGTTTTTGGGGGCTCAAGGGAAAATGAAATGAGAATGCGGCTGAACGGGGCGAGTTATCTGGATATACTTAAAGCGGGCGGGGGCATACATTCAAGCGTTAGGGAAACAAGAAAAATAGAAGAAGAAGAGCTTTTTCAGGTATCAAAAAAGAGGGTTCTCAGAATGCTGGCTCACGGGACAGGCACTATTGAAATAAAATCAGGATATGGTCTTGATAAAGAAACGGAAGATAAAATATTAAGAGTGGCGGATCGCATTGACAGAGAACTACCTGCCGATATTGTAAAAACATTTCTTGGAGCCCATACCATTCCGGAAAATACCGACAGAAACACTTATATTTCCTGGCTCAAGACCGGGGCTCTCGAATATTTCAGGGACAAAGCCGGGTTCTTTGATATTTTTTGCGAAGATGGGGCATTCTCCCCGGAAGAGACATTCTCGATCCTTAAGGCGGCTAAAAACGCGGGTTTCCGCTTGAAAATTCATGCGGGGCAGTTCAGTGATTCCGGCATTGTCGGTCTTGTTGCTTCTTCCATCGGCTGTCTTTCAGCTGATCATCTTGATATAATATCAGATGATCAGCTGAAGATAATGGAAAAAGAGAAGATTATTGCAGTATTCCTCCCGGGAGCCTCTTTTTATCTGGGGATGGATAAGTTCCCTGATGTTAACCGGTTTAAGAATATTCCGATAGCACTGGCAACAGATTTTAATCCTGGATCCTGCCCCTCTTTTTCGATGCAGATGATGGTTTCTCTGGCGTGTCTCAAGATGAAAATGAGTCCTGAAGAGGCTCTTTCTGCATCAACAATCAACGCAGCGTGGGCAGTTGGGAAGGGTCTCGAAACAGGATCTCTGGAGGCCGGGAAAAAAGCGGATATCCTCATAATGGATGTTAAAAATTCGGCGGAGATTCCATACTATTTCGGATGCAACCTTGTCAGAACCCTTATTAAAGACGGTAATGTTCTGCGGCTGGGGTCGGGAGAGTCTTAAAGCAGATTGAGATTGGAAAGTTTATATATTTATCCTGTATATGGGGAACATTCCTGTTTTACCCTTTATTTTTATATTATCAATAATTCTGGCATCAATATTTTTGCTTATTTTTAATTTTGTATTCTCTGTAATTAATATTGGATGATTGTAGGTCTTTGTCAGACTCTCGACTCTTGAAGCAAGGTTGACTGCGTCTCCAATAACCGTGGTTTGCATTCTTGACTTATCCCCGATGGTTCCGAGGAGAATGTCGCCGGTATTTATTCCTATTCCAAACTTAAGGGCTATATTAAATTTCTTGTATATCGGATTGTTTTTATCTTTTGTTAATCCCACCATTTCAATTCCGGCATTTATTGCATCCGTAGCTGCGGGGAAAAGTGCCATTGTAGCATCCCCGATGAATTTATCGATAAAGCCATTATTGTTTTTTATTATTGGGTTCATCAGTTTTAGATACGTGTTAAGGAATTTGTAATTATCAGATAGTGACAATTTTTCCGAAATCCCCGTAAAATTCCTTATGTCGGAAAATAGAATTGTCATTTCTTTGTTTATATACTTGTCAAGACCAATATGTTTTTCATTATGTTCCTGTTTTATAAAATTCAAAAATTCGGCAGGAACGAATTTATAGAATATATTTATTTTTTTTGATAATTCTTTATTTATCCTTGTCAGCTCGGCAGTTGTTACATCCAGGGCTCTATTATTATAAAAAATTGATATAGCCTGTTTTACAGCCATAATCAAATCTTTTTCTTCCCATGGCTTTGTTATGTATCTGGAAAGTTTTGCATTGTTTATTATATTAGCAACGGCATTTAAATCTGCATGTCCGGTTAAAAGTATCTTTTCGCTGTCTGGATACAAACTATGTATTTCAATTAATAGCTTATCCCCGTTTATCTGGGGCATTATGTGATCCGAGATAATCAAAGGAATCTCCACATCGGATCTATGCATTTTTTTGATTATTTCAATCGCAGTACCGCTGTTTTCTATCGCTTCGATTGAAAAAGAGTCTTCGAATTCTTTTTTTAGCAGTTTTTCCAGATCTCTTAATACGATAAGCTCATCCTCAATGCAGACGATAGTCGGCCTCATACAGCAGTACCCCTATTTATATTTTGAGTTCAAAAATATGTTCGGATCTATTTTCGCTGCGACGGAATATTTTCTAGACTTTTAACCCCATATTTATTCCTCCCGCAAGCATCCTTTTGATGAATTATTGTGGATAAAGAATTTTATAGCAAATTTTATTTCAAGGAATTGCAAATTTATCAGCTATTTTGTAAACTTTCGAATGTCCTGTCTGTCCGCCTGTAATTACCTCGAAGAGGGTTTTAATTTCCTACTATTTTGGGATGAGACATTCCATAGAGGCTGCTGTTACACCCCCGTGTTTGTACATCAGTTTTTCAATTCCGGCAGCAGTGTTTCTGAAAAAATCAGGTTTTTTCCTGAGGAGTTTTCCCAGGATATCTGTGTGATTTTTAAAAGCCCTGTGGTATTTGAAATATGCTGTGGCGGATTCAACCGGCTGCTGCATAAAATATGCCAGGAATTCATTCACAATGAGATATTCATCGTTTACATTGTAATGTCCCCAGGCGAGGAAGGTTTTCCATACCTTTTTTTCGAGAGGCTCAAGATTTTTCCAGAAGGCAAAACACCCCTTTCTAAGTTCCGGGAGGGCAAAGAAAACACCATGGCAGCATTCATGATCTATAAAAACCTTTCTTAAGTTCTTATTGCTTGATCTCGAGATTGAGATTAAAGCCCCCGAACCGGGAGTAAGGTGTCCGCCGGTTCTTATGATTAATCTATTTTTTATTAGTATCCTTTTAAGGAGCATTTCTTTATGGTTAAGCGGGAAATTCTCGTTTTCAGCCTTTTCAAAGAATTCGCAAAGGGATTTTGTTCTATAATCATGGGCATTCCATCCATGTTTGTTCTTCAAGAAGGAATCCGGCATTAGCCTGCCGGTATATCCGAGTTTTTCACAAAAAAAGGCGAGGCGCTTCAGCATGGCGGCCTGGGTCCCATAGTCCTTCGTATCCAGGACTATGACTCCCGGAAATAAATTCCATGAGAAAATTTCAAATTCCTTCCTCCGCCACATATTCTGATCATAGTTAAGAACCGTTCCTATATCGGCCGGTAGCGGATCATTTATATCCATCCTGGATATATTTTTGATTTTCATGGAAGAAATTGAGAACCCCTGAAGACTGGATTCTATCCCGATATATTCCGAAAAAAAGCCGCAGCCGGCTTTGTAAAAATAGACTGTATGTTTTCCCGGTCTGGGAATCAAGTAGAAGCTTTTTTCATTGCTTTCGCCTATACAGGTGATTTCGATGTCTTTTCTACCCCCTCCCGTTTTTGAGGTTCTTTTTGGTTTGAATTCATAGCTAATTGCTATCTGATTTTTTATCAGAGAATTTATATAAAAATGCCATCTTTTTCTTGAATTTAATTTAGAAAAACCAAATCTGATACGGCCCCCAATTATCAGATTACCTTCATTCAGAATAACACCTGTGAAGCTTTTTTTTATGCCTGCCCCCATAATCTTTAAAGAACCCTCTGTATCTGTTGTTGATAGGCTGAATCCTTTTATAAAAAATCCTTTTTCCAGAGGAACCATGTATTTGATTTTCTTTCCTGCAAGAGTAGAGATTCTGACTTTTTTTACAATAGAGTCTTCTTTTCCGTATAGATGCAGAAAAAGAATTGAGACATCGGATGAATAGGAAATAAAAAAGGAAGTATTGTTTTCAGGGATCTCCACCATTTCCTTAAAAAAATATCTCGATGTTTCTCTGTTTTTATCCCCTTTAGTATGTAAAAAATCTTCACATTTTTCACCTACACCGATTTTCCCATATAGGGGTATTGCTTTGCCGTCTATGTTTGTGAAAGAGAAAGTCTGCATAAGATAGGAACTCTTGCAGGCGGAAAGTAACACAAGTAAGGAGATGGGGAATATCAGGAGTTTACTTATTTTCATTTATCAGAACAATTCCTTTTGCCAGTAATTCGGCAATCTCATATTTCCTGCCTGGAGGGAATTCAGGATCATTTCTTAACAGGCTGTCAAAGCGCCCATGGAAGTCTTCGGGTAGAAGGGGGAGTTTTTTTACCCGCTCATAAATCATACGCCCTGAGGGCTCAAATTCTTTATTGTTTGCGAACAGGACACTGCACAGGCTTCTCATAAACCCCGAATAGGATATTAAAAAAAACAAGTCATCATTTTTGATTGATGCCGCCCCCATATCTGAGAGGTAATGTTCCATGGTCGCCGTAAAAGTTGAAATCAGCAGTTTCCAGAAATGCGGCGGGATGTTTTTTATCTCCTTTTTTACCCCGCTTATCCAGGAATTCCTGTCAGCCAAAATCTTTCCTTTTTCTATACGGTAAAACATATATGTACCGGTTTGTCGGAAGGCAATAAGGTTTTCCTCTTTTTTCCTGAGGATTTCATTGATTCTGGAGACGTTTTTGTATTCTATACGGACAGGGATGCCCTCTACGAGGTAGCGGTCTTTTTTATGGATAACGGAAGATTCAAAACCCCCAGCATCGGAAAAGGAAAGTTTTCTTTCTTTTTCTCCAGGAAGGTTGTCATGATAATAAACATCCAGACTTATAAAAAAATAGGGATCAATACTTTTGCAGGATGCGGTTTCAACGAGAACTATAGATTCTACAGTTTCCCATTTCTTCAATTTTTCGACTAAATTATTTACAATTCTATCAATATTTGTTTCCATACCTATAGCCCTCTGTATTTAATGTTAGCATGATAGTACATCCTTGTAAAAGGAAATTTTGAACAGTTTGGGATGTGAAGAGCATCGAGAGTAAAACCGGCAGGAAAATATAAAGATATTTTTAGAGGATTAAGCTATGCCGGGATTGCTTTTCGATTTTATCCGGGTGTTGCCTCCTTCTTTTTACATCCCGGGCAGGAGGTGCTGGATTGATCAGATTGCCGTAAATCAGGGACATGGCTATTTATTCAAATTGTCAAGCTCTACTCCGGAACCCTTGTATGCCAGGGAATCCCGATTGTTTGTGGCAATACTTTTTTCAAAATATCCCTTTGCCAGTTTTTTATTCCCCTGTATCAGGTAATACTGACCTGCATAATAACAGGCTTTACATAGTTGTTTGGCTTTGATCAGGGGGTCTTTATGTTCGGCAGCTTTCAGACAATCCTCCACCGAAATATCACCTGAAAACATTTTCAAAACGTGAATAATCCAGCTTTCGTCATTGAGGGTGCTGAGATATTTTTTAAGGCTCTTTCCGCCATCCTTCCCGAGTCTTTCGGCACTAACATATTTCATGATGTGGGCATATTTATTTTCCGGGGCAAGCTCAGCGGCCTTTGAGAAATCAATAAGGGCTTTTTTAAGTTCCAGCATGTAAAAAAAAGTTCTGCCCCGTTCAGTATAGCTATAGTCATCTTCGGGGTTAATCTTTATAGCTTTTGTAAGATCTCGTACAGCAGTTTCATATCTTTTAAGCTCAAGATAAACATGACCCCTCTCGGAATAAGCGTAGTCATCTTCGGGATCAATTTCTATGGCCTTTGTAAGATCTTTTATTGCAAGAGTGTACTTTCCAAGCAGGCCATAGGCATAACCCCTCTCGCCATAGGCGTATCCATCTTCGGGGTTAATCTTTATAGCTTTTGTAAGATCTCGTACAGCAGTTTCATATCTTTTAAGCTCAAGATAAACATGACCCCTCTCGGAATAAGCGTAGTCATCTTCGGGATCAATTTCTATGGCCTTTGTAAGATCTTTTATTGCAAGAGTGTACTTTCCAAGCAGGCCATAGGCATAACCCCTCTCGCCATAGGCGTATCCATCTTCGGGGTCAAGCTCTATGGCCTTTGTGAGATCTTTTATTGCAAGATTGTACTGCCCGAGCAGGCCGTATGCATAACCCCTGTTATCATAGGCTTGTACACTTCCGGGATTAACTTCAATGGCTTTTGTGAGATTTTTTATTGCAAGATCATTCTTTTCAAGATCAAGGTAGATGCAGCCCCGCCCAACATAGGGGGAGCTGTTTTCAGGATCAATCTCTATAGCCTTTGTTAGATCTTTTATTGCAAGATTGTATTTTTCGAGCTTTCCGTAGGCATAACCCCTGTTTTCGTAGGCGGATTCGTTTTCGGGATCAATCTCAATATATCTTGTAAAATCTTTTACAGCAGCTTCATACCTTTCAAGGTCAAGGTAAATGTGGCCGCGTTGGGCATAAGCGTAACTATCCTCGGGATTAATTTTAATGGCCTTTGTAAAATCCTCTATTGCAAGATCATATTTTCCAAGGGATCTATAGGCATGTCCCCTGTTATCATAGGCGGATCCGTTTTCGGGATCAATCGCAATAGCCTTTGTAAAATCTTTTACAGCGGCACCATATTTTTCAAGGCCAAGGTAAGCGTGACCCCGCTCGGCATAAGCATAGGCTTTTTCCGGGGCGAGCGCTATAGCCTTTGTGAGATCTTTTATAGCGAGATCATTTTTTCCAAGTAATCTACAGGCATGCCCCCTGTTTTCGTAGGCAGATACATTTTTGGGATCAATTGCAATAGCTTTTGTAAGATCTTTTACAGCGGTTCCATATTTTTCCAGACTAAGGTAGACGGTGCCCCGTATAACATAAGCATAGGCTTTTTTGGGAGCAAGCTCTATGGCCTTTGTGAGATCTTTTAGGGCAAGATTGTATTTTCCAAGGGATTTATAACCATAACCCCTATTGCCATAGGCGAATACATATTTAGGGTCAATTTTAATAGCCCTTGTAAGATCTTTTACCCCAGCTTCATATTTTTTCAGATTAAGGTAGGCGGTACCGCGTTCGGCATAAGCACAGGCATTTTCGGGATTAAGCTCAATAGCTTTTGTAAGATCCTCTATTGCGAGATTATATTTTCCAAGACTGCTGTAGGCACTACCCCTGTTTTCATAGACGGATCCATCTTCGGGATTGATTTCAATAGCCCTTGTGAGGTCTTTTATCGCAAGATCATATTTTTCAAAGTCAAGGTAAACCTGGCCGCGTTCGGTATAGGCATAGCTATTTCCGGGATTGATCTCTATGGCTTTTGTAAGGTCTTTTATGGCAAAACCATACCTTCCAAATAAACCATAGAGATAGCCCCTCCAAACATGGGCGTCTTCATTATCAGGATTAATTTTAACAGCCCTTACAAGATCTTCCATTGCAAGATCATATCTTCTAAAATAAAGGTAAATGGAGCTACGTTCAACATAAGCATAGTCATCTTCAGGGTTAATCTCTATTGCTTTTGTAAAATCCTCTATTGCAAGATGGTATTTTTCGAGCAACTTGCGAGCATGCCCCCTGTTGTTATAGGCATATAAATTCCCGGGATCTATTTTTATAGCTTTTGTGTAGTACTTTATTGCTTTAGAATACTCCCCTTTTTCGAAAGCCGCTATTCCTTTAGAATTAAATTCCTGTGCAGTTTCTGCGGATAGAAATAGTGTAAAAAAAACCATAAAAAGTGGCAATAATGTTTTTTTTGTCATTTCCTCCCCCTGTTATGTTAAAAAACAATAAGCTTTTATTCCCTGCATTCTAGATTTCAGATAAAATTCCGGTATCTGATCGTATCAAGGAATTTGTCTGATTACAATAGAAACAGAAGCGGATCCTGAATAGCAAAAGAGAGAAGACTCCCATGGTTAAAAACATGGGACAATCCGACGGTGATTGAGTTATTTTCGACCTCCGCCAGCCTTTTTAAAGAAACTGTCTTTGATGAAAATATCCATAAATAACGTACTATTTTTTATTTTACATGCTACAATATTTCTTATGGAACGCCTATTGTCAAAAAAAGAAGCAGCACAGCAGCTGGGTATTTCTACAGCAAGTATTAGTAACTGGGTCAGGCACGGATATATTACAAACACTAATAATATGTTTGAATACAATGAAATACTATCAATAAAAAATAAGCTAGAAACCGGTAAAATTTCCCGTCTAAATAAACGAGCAAATAAATCAAATTCAAACTCAAAATTCATGCCCGCTGAATGCATAACCTCAAAGAAATCCATCCCTGGAATTGTTAAAATCGTTTCTTACATCCATAATAACAACATCCCAATTGATCAAGCCCTTTTTTTGCTAACACTAAATCTATTTATAAAAACAGGAGATATCTTCAATAAAAACCCCAATATTCTTTTCAGGTTCCAGGAAAGCAATTTTAAAAGAAAGGGTGTATATGAGCATATAAAGAACTGGTCGGAAGCTGTTTCTTTTCCCGGAGTGAATCACGGCAGTGATGGGATAAAAACCCTGCTTTCTGTCAACCTTCCGGAGGAAAGAGATATTTCAGGAATAATTTATCAATCTCTTCTCAGTGAAGGTCAAAAATCTGATTTGGGTTCATATTATACCCCTGAATATGTTGTAAAAGCACTTGTTAAAGGCAATTTAAAATCGGATTTTAGGGTCCTCGATCCTTGCTGTGGAACCGGGCAGTTTCTGCTTTCATTTTCTGAAGATATGGATAATCCCAATAATATTTATGGTTTTGACATTGATGAAAGGGCGATAAATATTGCAAAGACAAATTTGCTGTTATGCTATCAAGAGTCTGATTTTTCTCCCCGGATATTCCATCTAAACACTTTACTCCCCGATAATTTTCAGGGTTTGCTCGAGAATGAATCGGAATTTGATAATTTTTTTGATTTTATTGCGACAAATCCCCCCTGGGGAGCGAGATATGATAAAATTACCCTTTCGCTGATTAAACGGAAATTCCCTGGAATAACCGGTAAAGAGTCTGCTTCTTTTTTTATCTGTAAATCCTTTAGCCTTCTAAAAGAGGGGGGAATTATGAGTTTTGTGTTGCCGGAATCCATTTCTAACATAAAAGCCCACGGTGATATCCGTAAATTTATTAACAGGTTTATGGATATAAAACAGATCCATATACTGGGAAAATGCTTCAGTAATGTCCTGTCCTCTGTAATTTCCATTCAGTTGAAAAAAGAAAAAAAAGATGAAAATAGAATAAAAGTTTTTAATGGATTGGAAACTTATTCCATAAATCAGCAAAGATTTGCCAGAAATAAATATCATGCTTTTGATATCTATGTAAACGAAATGGACAGCGAAATCTTCTCAAAAATGGAGGATTTAAAAAAATTTACGCTTGAGAATAATGCTGAGTGGGCATTAGGTATTGTAACAGGTGACAATAAGAAATTTCTCCATTCATCAAAAACAGCAGATGATCTTGAAGCCATTTATAAAGGATCTGATATCCAGCCCTTTAGATTCAGGAAGGCATCAACCTTTATTTCTTTTAAGCCCGAATTATTCCAACAAGCAGCTCCGGCTTACAAATACCGCTCGTCAGAGAAATTAGTCTATAAATTTATTTCCAGGAATTTAGTTTTTGCCTACGATAACAAAGGAAGTCTTACATTGAATAGTGCAAATATACTAATTCCAGAAGTAAGTGGATATCCTATGAAAATAATTTCGGGGTTTCTAAACTCAAAAATATTCAATTTTTACTTCAGGAAAAAGTTTAATTCTATAAAAACTCTTCGCAGTAATATAGAGCAATTACCATTTCCTGAAATCTCTGAAAAACAGAAGACGACTATAGAAAATTTAGTAAATGATATCATCGATTCAAATGTTTCGAGTGATAGATTGGATTCCTGTATCTTCAATATTTTTAACATAGATCAAAAACAGAGGGAATACATAAATAAATACGTAAATGGATAGTATGTGCAGTGATATCGGCAGGGGGGAAAGGCGGCTCGAGTTATTAAGTAAGAATTAAGTACTCGATGGATAAATACTGTTTCGGTACGCTGTAATTATTTGTAAATTATTTCCAGTTATACGATAATTGGACAGGCAGGCTGTTTTGAATTTTTTTATGCAGCAGATTTCTTTTCTGGAGGAATAAAAGCATATGACTAGAATTGTTCTTTCGGGCTTTATAACGGCTATGTTCGCTGTTTTATATATTAACGATGGGGTTATGACCCCGGTTCCCCATAACAGATGTGCGAAACTTTTATTTAAGTCCGGCTTCGAAAAAGGGGTTTATCTGGGTGAACCCTACAATGACGGCGGGGGGTGCTGGTTTCAGGATGTAAAGGGTTCTGATAATGATGAGTTTACGTGGCCTATTACTTTTTGGGGGACATCGGGGACTTTTCAGGTGCTTGTTGACAGTAGTCTTAATCCTGAAAATTATATAAGGAACAAAATCATAACGGTAAAAGGATACGATGGTAATCCGACACGAGTAATGTTTTCAAGAATATTAAAGGCAGATAAGGGTTGTACCCAGGATCCGTATATAATGATGGATGCTGTGGAAGAGGGGGATCTCTACGTAAGTTACCGCCTGAAATTCCCGGAAGATCTTGCAAAGCTTCTTGGGGACAGTTCAAATGATGATGGTTGGTGTACTTTTTTTGAATGGAAGACTTCGGGAGATTACAGGATCGCGGCCTATGTCTATGTCGATGAGGGGGCTCCTTACTGGTATGTGCATGGGGATAATGTAGCAAAGGACAGGTATGGAAGGTACAGGGAATTCTGGGAAGAAGAAAACAAAAGCCTTCCTGTCCCTGAAAATAAATGGTTTCTGGTAGAGATTTTCTGGCACCGCAGCAAAGGAAAAGATGGACGTTTCTGGTGGGCTATTGATGGCCACGTTGTAGCAGATCACCATGGCCCCAATAAAAAATCCAGACCAATTAACAGAATTATGCTGTTCACCGTATACTCGGGACAATACCCTTTGACTCAATGGGTTGATGACATAGAAATTTGGGATGGTTTCCCCTATGGGGAAGGTAAAAGTTGTTATATCTATAAAAAGTAAACTATCTCAGGGATAATATCCTATCCGCTTTGCCGGGGAAATCCCCCTGTTCTTTCCAGAGATTTATTCCCTTTTCTCTTCCCGGACTTCAGTTTATCTGGGCGGTTTTTTATTTACTTAGTCTTGAGGAGAACCGGGGATTATTGACACTTCCCTTCCTATAAGTATAATTCCTTTGTGAAGTCGGCTAAAAAGAAGTATTCACTCTTATTAATAAGTCCCGGGCATAGGTTCAGAAATATGTGGGCTTTAAAGGAATTGGGTGAATTATTAAATAAAAAGGCAGCCACATTTCCTCTTGCTTTGCCTGCACTGGCGGCGTTAACTCCGGATTATTATGATATTAAGCTTATTGATGAAGAATCATCTCCGATAAAATACATTAAAATCCCCGATCTTGTTGGAATATCTTCTATGGCAACGAACACAAAAAGGGCTTATGAAATAGCAAATAAATTTAAAAAAATGGGATCAACCGTTGTTATGGGAGGGCCTTATACAACATTAAACTATCAAGAATCCTTAAATCACGCAGATGCAGTTGTAGTGGGTGAAGCAGAGGAGCTCTGGGGAGAGTTTTTAAAGGATTTTGAGAATGGAAGTATTAAGAAAATTTATAAATCAAATCAACTGCCGGATATCTCAAGGCTCCCCATTCCGCGATGGGATCTTGTCGATGTTAAAAAATCACTTTCATTGAATGTGCAGATATCTAGAGGCTGCCCTAATGGTTGCGATTTTTGCTGTGTAACAAAAATGTTTGGGGCAAAACAGAGATACAGGGATATTGATAACGTTATAGAGGAAATAAAGTCACTACCGGTAAAGCAATTGTCTTTTGTTGATGATAATTTCACATCAAACAAGAAGTATGTAAAAGAATTACTAATGAAAATAAAACCGCTTCACATATCATGGAATTGTCTTGCGAGCTATGAACTCGGAGATGATGAAGAACTATTAAATCAAATGGCGGATGCCGGGTGTCATACAATATTGATTGGTTTTGAATCTCTGAATCCAGGGAGTCTCAAGGTTGCAAAAAAAAAGCAACATGGGGTAAGCAAGTATGAGAAGGTTGTTGAAAATATAAATAGGGCAGGAATCCATGTTACAGGTGCTTTTATAGTGGGATTTGAAGAAGACACTTTAGAAACTTTTGATAATATATATAACTTCTATATTGAGAATAATATTTCATATATTATGCTTAACATATTAACTGCTTTTCCAAATACAAAGTTATATAATAATTTGAAAAAACAAAACAGAATTCTTGATATTCCCCATAATTATCTTACGGGAGTTTTTCCTTCAATGAAGTATGATAAGATTGGCCCTGTTGATATATTTAATAAGAATCTGGAAACCTACAGAAAGATATATTCTTATGATATTATTATGGATAAAGTGAAAAAAATATTTTCTGAAGGTAATTATGTATACCCCAGATACGGTATTAATATAAAAGACAGGATCTCGGGAGTTGCCAATATCCTTAAAAGGTTTGTTTTTTCCAAAAATAAAAAGAAAAGAGAAATTATTAAAAATATATTTATTATGATCAAAAACCGTGAAATGACCCCTGACTTGTTGTTTGAATATCTTTTTTTCGTAGAAGCTGCTAATATTTATATTGATAAATATAATAATATGAAATATGAGTTGCAAGAGGACATAAAAGGATTCAGATCTAAGCCCTCTAAAAAAGCAATGCAAAAAAGTTTGTAACTTTAAAAAATAACTGAATAATGAATTCAGGAATCCATCAAGTTTTTTGTTTTGTTATATATTCAGCAAGACTTTTCAGATTGCTTACGATCTGGTAGGCCTGGTCTTTTCCCCCAATGTGTATGTTATACTTATTTTTTATTGCAACTATTATTTCAACTGCGTCCAGGGAATCGAGACCCATGGGAGAATCCGGTCCAAAAAGGGGGGATTCACTCTTCAAATCATTCACGGGCTCGGTAATTTTACAGCATTCCATAATCAATTTCTTGAGTTCAGTCTCCAATTCAGTAAGTTGTTCGGCCATTATATAAAACTCCTTCGTTAAATCCGTATTAGTCTCTCTTTGTGATCGAAAACGATGCGATAAACATTGTTAAAATAAAAAACCCCAGCAGCAAGCCGGCGTGGGGAAGAATGGCGAGAATACTGTCATTTCTCACAAATATCTTCAAAAAACCGTCAAGCCCCCATGCCAGTGGCGAAATAATTCTTATTTTGCTGAAAAAATCTGGCATAATGTAGGATGGAACCATTATTCCGCCGATTACCGCCGCTATCATAATTGAAAATGGGCCGAGGGAAGTTGCCTGTTCCAGGCTTTTTGAAAAGGAGCCGATCATAATCCCGTAGCCTGTTGCGGCAAGAGCCGAAGAGACAGCCATTAAAATAAGTCCCCCAAAATTATTTCCCAAATTCAACGGAGAGACACCAAAAAGCGGTAACAAGAATATACCTACCAGAATCATGAGTATAAACTGAATCAGACATATTCCTGTATACGCCAGAATCTTTCCACTGAGCAGATTAAAATAAGATACAGGCATTGTCAATAATCTCTGGGTTAAATTATTGTCTCGTTCTCTTATTAACATGCTCGAAAGGGGGATTACTATAAAAAACATTCCAAATAGTGACCATGCGGGAATATTCTGCTGAACGGCATTCGGTATAATTTGTTCATTTTTGAAAAGCGACTCCTTTTTTATGGAAAAAAGCCTGTCATCCACCCAGCGGAATTTTGATCTGGGGACTACTTTTGCTATACTTTTCATTCTTTTGTCTATTTCAATTCTAAGAAGGAGCCTCTCCATTGTTTCCGTAATAGAGTGTCGGAATGCCCCCCGCACAACGGGATCGAAGAAAAATCTTAATTCAACAGGGGGATATTCCCTGTTTTTAAATTCATCCTTTTTCGAGAAGGTATCTTTTGCCATTAAAAATGACTTTTTATTCATTAATTCTGTAGAACCGTCGGGAATGTATATTAAGCAGCGGGAATATCCCTTCCTGACCATTCTTTTTCCTTTTTCCATATCTTTGCATTCAATGATTTCAAATATATCAGTTTCTTTCATTACCTTTTCTATGGTTTCTCCTATGGTGCCGGAATCATCATCTATTAATATAATTTTAATCTTAATTTTCTCGTCTGTAAATTTGAAAAGATCATTCTGTATCAGGGAAACTATAAGTACGAGAATCACAGGCATGAGAAAGAGAAAAATAATTGCATTTCTATCTCTGAAAAGCTGAACCAGTGAGAAGTAAAAAGTACTCATTATTTTTCTTAATTGAATCTTCATTATCTATGATTCCCTCTCTTTCCAGTAGATATTGCTTTTTCAAACATAGACACCCATTCGCCCAAAATACCGCTGCCTGAATTATTCTGGCAGATAAATAGGTTTTGTAAGTGGTTCACAATCTAGTCCCTTAAATATTTACCTGTGAGGGATATAAACAATTCCTCAAGATTTTTGCAGTTATTTCCGGATTTTATTAATTCTGCCGGTTTCCCCTCGGCAATTATCCTGCCGTTATCCATTATAGCTATATCCGAACACAGTGTTTCAGCTTCTTCCATATGATGGGTGGTATAAATTATGGTTATCTTTTCTTTTTCCAGTTCTTTAAGATTGTTTAGGATATTATTTCTGGATTGGGGATCTATACCTGTAGTCGGCTCATCAAGAAAGAGCAGATCGGGTTTATGTAATATCCCTGCGGCAAGATTAGCCCTCCTTTTTATCCCTCCTGAACATTGTCCAATTCTCATCCTGGAGTACTCAGAGAGTCCCATTAGTTCCATTACATACTCTATTCTTGTTTTTAATTTTTTCCCCTGTATATCATAGAGGGAACCGAAATAGTGTAAATTCTCGCTTACTGTTAGTTTTTCGTATATGGCAATATTCTGGGGAACAAGCCCGATAAATTTTTTTATTCTATCAGGATGTTTTCGGGCATCTACTCCGAAGATGGAGATTGTGCCGCCGGTGGGTTTTAACAGGGTTGTGATGATTGAGATTGCTGTTGTCTTTCCTGCTCCATTCGGCCCCAACAATCCGTATATCCTGCCGTTTTCGACTGTGAGATTAAATTTATCCAGTGCGAAAACCGAGGATCCCCTGTATTTCTTCGAAATATCCTTAACGACCAATGCCTTTTCCAATTTTCTCCCCTGGTGCTTTATCTATGACACGCCGCGGCACCAATTAACTGCCTGTTCTTCTGGATCCTGCGGGACACCACGGCCAGAAAGGACAAAAGATAATCCTCTCCTACAACAAGTGTACCTCAGAAGAGAAGATTTTTCCGGGAGTCCAGATCAGGTGACAGGTACACCGACAGATTCCCGGGAAGACTCCCGAAATAACTTGATAACGAATTAATTAGATTCTCTTTTTCATGATGTCCATTTGTAATTTTAGGATCATATTCGCTTTTATTTTCCTGTTTTGTCAAGCCTGGTGGGTGTCGTTTCTGCATCATAATTCAGGATCTTATGAACTGGAAATAGGGTTAAGGTGATGAGATTAGTATATTCTAATGGGTTCATCCGGTTCTGGAAGAGCTAATCCGGCAGATGGAATGATGATGAATCCACGTTTTTTAGTTGAAAACTACAGCTGGAAAAGGTGGAATTGCATATAAAATTGTTGTAGAATGGCATCCGGAAAAGAGAAAGGGGCTGTGGAGGCGGTATAAATCCGTTAAGCAATAATTAAATTTTTATTTAAAACGGTAAAAAAGGATTTTAGATGGATAAAAAAAATGAGCGTTTTACAGGTATCGTATCGGAGTGCCATTCCTGCATTCTAAATCAAGCACGTTCGGCAGCCCTTTTTGCCGAACTTACCAAAAAGCAAACAAATAGAATCCTTGATTTTGCTGCCGGGGAGCTTGAAAGGGCAAAAACAACCCCTCTTTTGGTTCAGCATATTGTTAGAAATATATCGGATGCAATTATTAAGGAGCTGGGGGAGTCCGGAGATTTCGATATATACTCAGAAGTGAAAAAAAGATCCAACATTCTGGCTTTATCTTACGCAGAAAAATTTCAGAAAAAAATAGATCGGAGTAAATCGCCTTTTGAAATGAGTTTGCAAATTGCGGCAGCAGGGAACATTATAGATTTTGGAGCAAAGAGTCATGGTTCTCTTGATCTCGATAAAGAACTTCGAATCCTTAACAGGATTCCATTTGCCAGATATGATATTGATCCCTTTAAAGAAGCCCTGAATGGGGCTTCAACACTTCTTTACATCTGTGACAACTGCGGTGAGATAGTTTTTGATATGCCATTCATAAAAGAATTGCAGAAAAGATATCCCGATATCGAGATAACAGCGGCATTCCGCGATAAGCCGATTATAAATGATGCTGTTCTGAGAGATGCTGAAGAGATAGGCTTTAATAAGCTTGTCAGAATAGTATCAAGCGGGAGCATCTATCCAGGAACCATCCTTCCGGAAACAACGAAAGAATTTCAGCGATTGTTCCATTCTGCTGATGTGATACTTTCCAAGGGCCAGGGAAATTTTGAGACCTTGCTCCCCCGGGCTGATAAAAAACTTTTTTTCCTGCTGCGCATAAAATGTGAATATATGGCCGCTATGTCCGGATTGGAAAAAGACAATCTGGTACTTTTTCAGGGAAATAGAACCTTTAAAAAGAAATGGCATGATACCGGAAATATCTCTGTATGATCGGCGGAAGGATTACAATACTTGTAGATGATGAGGCTGAACACCCCTATATTCCGGAACACGGGTTTGCCGCCCTTATCGAAGTTAGCGGGAAAAGAATCCTCTTTGATACGGGGTGGGGTAAAGCCCTTTTCCATAATGCGGAGATATCAGGAATATCCCTCTCAAATCTTGACGGGTTGGTTCTGAGTCATGGGCACTACGATCATAGCGGAAATCTTTCAAAAATTCTTTCATTAAACCCGGGAGTATCTTTTTTTGCTCATCCCGGCTCAATGATTCCCCGTTGGTCACTTTCTCCCGTGAAAAAACCAAAATCAGCAGGGGTTTCAGGTAAAAACAGGAAGGCGATAACAGGTCTCTCCAGCAGCCGTCTCCACTGGTGTAAAGGTCCCGTAGAAATTACGACAGGGGTATGGATAACAGGGGAAATAGAACGGAAAAATAGTTTTGAAGATACGGGGGGGAATTTCTATAAAAACAAAATCGGAACCCAAAGGGATTTTATTGTTGATGATATCTCGATCTGGATTGATGGTGACAGCGGTCTTACAATTATCTGCGGCTGTTGCCACTCCGGTCTAAAAAATACGCTTGGACAAATACTTGCAAGCTGTGATACTCCTCGAATCAACACGCTTCTTGGAGGATTCCATCTCATCCATTCGAAAAAAGAGAGACTTGAAAAAACTATCTCCTTTATCAATAGGACCGGGATAGAAAGAATTATTCCTTCTCATTGCACCGGCAAGGCGGCTGTCGAAAGTTTCAGAGAACACCTCGATTCCGAGATTATATCTGGAAGTGCAGGGCTTCAAATTACGATATAGATTTTTTACTTACAGATAATAATTTTATTGATTTTTTTTAGAATTTGATTTACGTTATTGTAAATCAAATATGGAGGGATATAATTTTGAAAAAGATTTTCTTGTTTATACTTGTTTTAACGGCTATGGGGCTTTTTGCGGATGCTAATGCCGATTTACTAAAGGCTTCGAAAAAGGGTAAATTACAGGCTGTTAAAAATGCTCTTGAGGCGGGAGCTAATGTTAACACTATGAATAAAGACAGAGAAACTCCGCTGTTGTTGTCTTCAGAAAAGGGAAAAGTTGAGGTTATAGAGTATCTTCTTTCCAGAAAAGCTGACATGAAAGCAAAGAATGTCTATGGTTATACCGCTTTAATTTTAGCCTCAAAAAATGGTCATATAGAGGTTATAAACCTTTTGTTGAGGAAGGGAGCCAAAATTGATGAAAGAGACAACGGGGGTTTTAGTCCTCTAATATACGCTGCAAAGCATAGTCACGGAGATGCTGTGGAATTACTGATAAAAAAAGGGGCTAATGTTAATGCACAGAATAGTTCGAAGAATACAGCATTGATGTTTGCCGCTTATTCTGGAAGCCCTAATGTTATGAAATTTCTCCTGGCTAAGGGTGCTAAGGTTGATTTAAGAAATAGTTCCGGTCAGACCGCATTAATATGGGCAACTGGAGATGGCAAGCTCAAAAGTGTCAAAATTCTTCTTGAGGCGGGAGCTAATGTTAATGCCAGGGATAAGAGGGGTAAAACGGCCATGCTTTTTGCCAAAAGAATGAGGCGTAATGATCTAATACAGCTTCTTAAGGAATATGGCGCTGTAGATTGAGATTGTACACGATATTTTTATTAATAGATGGACTCTTGTTTTTACCATAATAAGATATTTTTGTGTAATCTACTCCATGTATTTTTGATATATGTCTGTTCATTGATTTAATGGAAAGGAGGCATCAATGAAAAATAAAGGGTTTCTCAGGGCGTTTGTAATTTTTTCGATTTTCTCCCTTGTTTTACTTTCTGCTTTTTCAAAAACGGAAAATCTAAAGATTTACTCTGAAGAGCGTTCGAATGGAATTGATATCTATGCAGATAATAACGCTTTTATACCAATATGGGTAGAGGTCGAATTTGAGAAAATTGAGAATTTGAAATCCTCTGTTAGTCTGCCATTTGCCAGTGTTGTGGGGGCAAAAAAAAGTAAGGTTCTTCTGATATCCCTGGATGTAAAGGATAGAAAGAAGGGTTACAGCTTGCAATATACGACCTCATATGTATGGGGAGATCCTGAGGGGGTTTCCCCTGACAAAAGCCATCTTTATCTCTTTCCATTTGAGCATGGTAAAAAATGTGAGTTAACTCAGGGATATAAGGGCAAATTTTCCCATTTTGATGAGCAGACCTATTCTCTTGATTTTGTTATGAAGGTTGGAACCCCCATAACAGCTGCAAGGGACGGGATAGTAGTTGAGGTAAAAGAAGACTCAAAGAAAGGTGGTTCCAACGAAAGTTTTGCAGAATATGGCAATTATATTTTAATATATCATAAGGACGGAACCTTCGCCGATTATGTTCACCTGAAGAAAAACGGAGCTGCAGTTAAGGCAGGAGACAGGGTGAAGGCAGGGGATGTTATTGGATACAGCGGAAATACTGGATGGTCTACCGGACCCCATCTCCATTTTTCGGTTAGTATTCCCAAAAAAGAGGGTTTTCTTGATTCCATCCCCGTGAAGTTTCTCAATTATAACGGCAAGGGGGTATCTCCTGAGGCCGGGGGTTTTTATTATTCTTTTCATCCGGGCAAAAAGAAATTCGAGATTAAACTGGGAAAAAACATCACGAATAATACCTATAAAAATTATACCAAACCCTGCCCAAAAACAGGGAAGGTAATAATAGATACTGAAAGGATTGACAATACCTTTGTTCTTTTTATAGAGAATGGATACAATGGGAAGATTACAGCTTCAGTAAAATTTAAGCTTAAGAACCTCGTAACAAGTATGAAATCTCCTGTTTCAATAGAGGTTCCTCCCCTATCGAAGGTTTTCCTGTGTTTTCTACGCCTTAAGGATCCCTTAAAGGGCTACAGCTACAATTACAGTCTGGAATGCGAGTAACACGGATTGGAATACTTCCAAAGATGTTTTTTTCTGATGGTTTATCGTCTTTCGACCAAAAATCCGGAAGACTCTGGATCTTAAACGGATTGGATGGGGGGCTGCCTGTTTTGTTTTCTCAGGATGGAGTTTGGATTGTGGATTTGCAAAAGTAGTTTGTCGGCTATTTTTGCCGTTCTCCTCCCCAGGGAATAGAAGCCCTTCCAGAGAGCCTTGCTGTATTCGTGGTTTTTTATGTGCTTTTCAGCCAGTATCAGGTCGTCCGGGTAGGGTATTGTTTTCTGTTTTATCATTATTTCCATGAAGTATTTAAGGAAATTTGTTGATGCGGTTTTCATTGACTCGGTAAATGTTGTGTTTTTTATATAGGTAAAATCGCATTTCTCGTGGGTGGCTCCAAATCTAAGAGAATCCAGGCGGACGTATTTTATTTCCTGAAATGTCAGCATCATAATATGAACCTTCCGCAGGTATTTCATATCGGCTTCTGTGATACCGATTTGCTCCAGTGTATATCCGATGTAGGACAGTATTGAAACGCAGTCGTAGGTTCTGTTAACAAGGTATTTCATGGAAAAATACCATTCATCGGGTTCCAGTAGAAGTTCATTTCCCCTTTTTAGTTTTAGGATAAATTCGGTTGAACCTATGACATTTTCAACCTTTCTAATGTTATCCTGGAATTTGATTCCCAGCCCATCGCCCCTTTTCAGCTTTCCATAAGTGTAGTGTTTGCCGTTTATTCCGATTAATTGATCAATAATAACAATATCGGGAAGGGGTTTGGTCTTTGAAAAAAGGTATTCCCTTATCTTTTTATCATCATTGAATATTATATAGCTTTTTTCTATTAACTTATAAAACATTAGATTCTGGAGAACTTTATATTCATTCCCTTTTTTCGCGAGAGAGATGTCTGTATTTTTTGTCAGCTGGTCAAAGGTTAAAAGGGTAAATGCGGGATTGATTTCCACTTCAATTTTATATTCTCTCCACATTTCCTTTTTCAGGACGGATAATCTTTTTTGAAGCAATAGAAGATCTTTATTTGTTAAATTCCTTACAATAATATTAAAATCAAAATCCGAACAAATATGAACGCCTATATCGTTGTAGTTTGAAAGGGTTCTGCCAAAACCAAACATAAACATCTTATTTTTGATTCTCTCAGGCAGGGAATTTAGAAAAATAGTAATATAATTCTTGATAATGTACTTATTAAGCATCTGCCTGCTGAATAAGCGGGGATGATAGGGCTTGCTTTTTTTCTGATTAAGGCGATCGGGGATTATCGGCATCCTGTCTATTTTAAGGCTGTTTTGAGTAAATATTTCTGTAAGGTATTCCTTCTGTTTTTTCGAATTTTTTTGATCGATACCATCAAAATATTTCTGTTCGCTAATATAATTTTTTGAACTGTGATTCCTTTTTTTATCCGGTTTTGTCTGCATTGTTTTTGTTATAAATCCAATCTATTTACAATTTTTTATGATAAAGTACAACGAAAGTCTAATTAGATCGGACAGCTTGTTCAAGGATATAGATGGGTATAATGATTTGTTTAAGAAAAAAATAAAAAATAGTTACTTTTTTGGGGTAAGAGCGTAAATAAAAGGTAGAAAATATATCCTGGAGGAAAAATATGTCTAAGAAAATACCATTGTCTATGTCAATATTTTTAATTGGAGCGTTTATGTGTGCTTCCGGAGGTGGGGGGCTTTCACAAAAGGGGAAATTAGCGGAATCAGAAGAACTGGGGGGAGAAGAGAGATACCTTACGTATGTATCAACGGATAAACCCATATATAAGATTAATGATGATATCTATGTAAGGGGGCTTCTGCTTAAAGCTGATTCAAATATCCCCTATCCGGATGATATTTCATGTGTTGTCAGGGTGACAGGCTCAAGGGGAGAGAGGGTTTACGAATCTTCTTCCACCTTTCAGAAGGGAATCCTTGGAGTCAAATGGAGGATTCCGATGGATCTCCCGGGGGGAGAATACCGGATAAAGATAGAATGTTCGGGTAACAATACCCTTTACTCTTCTGGAGAACGAAAAATCAGGATAAGGGCTTACAGAGCTCCGAGGTTGAAAACGGATATCCAGTTTGTCAAGGATGGATATTTCCCCGGAGATGAGGTGCGTGTTCTCTGCCAGGTAAAAAGAGCAGAGGGAGGCATTCCTTCGGGAGCCAGGGTCGAGATAACCGCAAGAGTAGGTGGGATTGAAATTTTCAGGGAAAGATCGAAGGTAAACGAGAGGGGTGTTGTAGAAACGGTTTTTCCTCTTCCGCTGGATATTAAGTCGCCCGATGGAACGATTGTTTTTAATTTTGATGACGGAGGGATTAGAGAGGCTGCTTCAAAAACAATTCCCATTATGATGGATAACTATCTTGTAGATTTTTATCCCGAGGGGGGAGACCTTATAGCAGGTCTGGAAAACCGTGTTTATTTTGAATCAAGATTCGAAAACGGCAAGCCCGCAGATATAAGCGGGAGTATTGTCGATAAAAAAGGCAGAATTATAACGAGTTTTAGTTCTTTCCATGAGGGCAGGGGGGAGTTTAGTTTCTCCCCTTTAAAAGGCAGGAAATATTTTCTGAAGATATCAAATGCCAGAAAAGAGGGGAAACTTTTTCCCCTGCCAGGGTCAAGGGAAAAGGGGTACCTGCTAAGAAGCGGGAGAAGTGTTTACAGAAAAAACACTCCTGTAATACTTTCTGTTTCGGGGACTTCTTCAGAAAAGCTGAAAATTACTATTTCAAAACGGGAAAAACAGCTTATTAAGAAGACTATAAAAATTCTTTCCGGAAGGTGGACAGAGGTTGAATTGGGGTTGCCTTCTTCGGCTCAGGGGGTGTTGATAGTTACCCTCTGGCACGGGGAAACTCCCCTCGCAGAGCGTTTGATATACAGGGAGCCCGATGAATCTCTAAATATAGAGCTGGATCTGGAGAAAGACAATCCCTCACCCGGGGATACCCTGAAACTAAACATAAAGACTACCTTGAGCAGCGGACGCCCCGTGGGTGCTGTAGTCGGGCTGAGTGTTACGGACGATGCTGTATTGAAATTACTGGAAAAGCGGGACACCCCGCCCATGCTTCCTGCAATGATTTTCCTTGAAAATGATGTAAAAGATCTGGCTGATGCCAATATCTACCTTGATCCTTCAAACCCCGAGGCAGGGAAGCAGATTGATCTTCTACTTGGAACCCAGGGATGGAGGCGCTTTTGTTTTTTTTCCTGGGAAGAATTTTTAAACGAATACGGGGACAGAGCCAAACGCCTTGCGGCTTTCCAGAAAGAGAGGCCTGTATTTGTACAAAAGATGTTTAAGAACCGGAGGCCTGAGGATCAAAAATATGCGGGGAATATGCCGGAGGATATCCCTCTGGAGGAGGCGAACAGCCCTGAGGATGAAGAGGCTGAA
>CAZEKV010000002.1:0-24649 GCA_964512945.1 uncultured Spirochaetales bacterium
AATTAATGATATCAATTTTACCCTGACATCAAGCTTGTGAAGAAAAGATGAACCGGGATAAAAATGTAGTAATACTATTTCAGCCATGTTATATCCTCAATTCTTCGATTCAGGATATCGGGGCGCCGGATCCCCCATTTTTCCACCCTGTCTAAAATATTTTTCGGGGTGTTGTTCTCCACCACCCTTCCCCCGTACATCACCACCACCCTGTCGGCGTGGCCAAGGGCTTTTTCAAGATCATGGGTTATTAGAATAATTGTATGACCATTCTTATGGAGATCGATTATTTTATTCAAAATACTCCGCACTCCGGGGTAATCCAGATTTGAAAAGGGTTCATCGAAAATAATTATTTCCGGCTTCATGGCAAGAATACCTGCAATCGAGAGACGTTTTTTCTCTCCGCCCGATAGAAGGTGTGGACGGTGATCCGACATTTTCAGAAGCTCGACATTTTTGAGAGCCTCTTTTACCCGCCTGTCTATTTCCTCCCTTTTAAGCCCGAGGTTCTCGGGACCGAAGGCTGTGTCGCGATATACTGTCTGTCCTATAATCTGGCTGTCGGGATTTTGAAAAACGAGACCGATCTTTTGTCTGATTCTGTCGGGATGCTTTTTAATAGATTCTCCCTCATAGAAAATTTCCCCTTTTGTCGGTCTGTATAATCCATTCATGTGGCGCATCAGAACGGTTTTCCCCGAACCGTTTTTTCCGCATAAAATCAGAAATTCGCCCTTATTTATTGTAAGAGAAACATCCTGCAATGCGATGGTTCCATCGGGGAAGTGCTTTGTCAGATTCTTTATCTCGACAATAGGCATATTATTTTTCTATCTCAATATCAGAATTGGTTATTTCCCGTATTTTCTTTGACATGATCCCTGCGGCAGCAATTTTTATTATGTCGAAGGGTATGTAGATGGCTGCGACGGCAATTGTCCGCTGCATGGAAAAATCAAGATTAAATTTCAACCATGGAAGACCAATTGCATAGATGACAATAGTCCCTGCGGTAAGGGCTGTATAATTTTTCAGCATCCCCTGTTTCCCTCTTTCTGCTATAAATCCGATAATAAAAGCTGCTGCAGGAAATGAGAACAGGAATCCCCCTGTAGAGCCTGCAAAATGGGCAGGCCCGGATCCCCCCCCCTGGAAAACAGGCAGAAAAAGGCCCAGGAGCAAATATATAACTACGGTTAAAAATCCTCTTTTACTTCCAAGACTGACGGCAGATAGAATAATAAAAAAATTAGCTAGATAAATGGGTGATCCCGGTATATTGGTCGGTATTTTGATATGTGCCCCAACCGATATCAGGGAAATAAACAGGGCTATGTAGACGGAATCTCTTATTACATCGGATATATTTTTTTCCATTTCCATCTTCCTCCAGGGTTTTAAAGATAATGACAGTCGCCAAAGATTGCCGGAATTATTTCCCCTGATTTTTCTTTTATCAAAAGAGACCCCCCGGAACCAATACCGACGGCAGTCCCCGTAATAGTTTTATCAATTGATGTTATCCTGACTTTTTTACCCTGCGTACTGGAATAGCGTTTCCAGAAATCAACTATATTTGCAGAAAAAATGTCTGAAATCATTTTTCTAAAGAAAACG
Organism: uncultured Spirochaetales bacterium; assembly: GCA_964512945.1. Classification (GTDB taxonomy): domain Bacteria; phylum Spirochaetota; class Spirochaetia; order CAZEKV01; family CAZEKV01; genus CAZEKV01. The sequence continues at coordinate 1,621 of CAZEKV010000002.1, forward strand.
AGAAAGTAATATAGAACATCCTTTCTTGCATATTCCCTGTTTTTCAGCAACTTCATAGAGCAGGCTTTTTTATCTTCCGGGATATTATTTACATTAATCCCAATTCCTATATTCAGGGATTCAAGGCAGCTGCTTTCTCCCTTTATTTCAAGAAGAACCCCCGCTATTTTTCTATCTCCTACCAGAATATCGTTAGGCCATTTTACAGTAGCGGGAATGGAAAAATGCTCATTTAGAATGTGAGCCGTTACCGATGCGGCGGCAAAATTGTAAAGATAGGAATAAACCGCAGGAATACCGGACTTTAAAACTATGGTAAAATACAATCCCCCATAGGGAGAATTCCATTTACGTTTAAGGCGCCCCCTTCCTCTGTTCTGCCTTTCGGATACTACAACCTCGTTGCAGCCGGCTTCCGCTATTTTCCTCGCTGTTTCCATTGTAGAATCTATCTCACGAAAATGATTTATCCTGAAGCCTGTATCGGGAATCTCCCAGGGAATCAAAAGATCCTTTATGGGATTAAGGAGATAGCCCTTGCGGCTCGATTCTATGGAGTATCCTGCCTTTTCCAGCGAACGGACATGCTTCCATACAGCAACACGTGATATGTTGAGGTATTGTGAAAGCCTCTCTCCAGAAACAGGAAACCTGTTTTCTTTAAGAATCAAAAGGAGCTGCTTTTTTTTATCAATTTTGTTAACCATCGATTATTGATAAGGTTAACAAGGCATCTGGCTTTTGTCAAGAAATCTATCTTCCCTCGAGGATTTATTAATCAAAAAAATCGGATTGAGATTTTTAAATTCCCTATACTTAGCATTAAATCCGGATAAAAATAGGCCGATGATGGATATATGACTGGAAGACAATTCTCATGGGGTTTGCTGGTTTTTTTTATTATTTTTCTCGCTGCAAGCGGCTGTGCAACCCGGGATTCCAAAAATCCCGGTAATCTGCCTGAGGGCGACATTACCGGATACATAAAAAAAATTGAATGGTTTCAAAACAGGCCTGGTATTGTATGCAAACTCCTTGTAAAGGGGGATAAAAAAGAAAATACCCTCTATTCCTATGCCTCAATAACTGTATCAATAGAAACAAAAATATTTACGGAAAAGAACAGAGTATTAGAAAATTTGCCCTACGAATCCCTGAAAACAGGGCGGAAGGTTCATGTGAGATTTACAGGCCCCGTCCTCGAAATATCCCCGGTGATAGCAAGGGGATACGATATCGAAATCCTTGACAGCAAGGAAGGGAATATTGATGGATGGTAGAAGCAGGTAATTATTATCCAGAAAATATCTGAGGGGTTTTATTGTTGAATTATTTCAAAAAATGGGTACAATCCTACTTCTATGGAACTCCTATCACCTGCAGGAAATATTGAAAAACTTTATTATGCCTATTTATACGGGGCTGATGCCGCATATATTGGAATCAAGAATTTCTCTCTGCGTCTGAAAGCAGACAACTTTGCAGACAACGAACATGAAGAAATAAAAAAAATAAAAGGAAACAGAAAATTATACATAGCCCTTAATATTTTTTTCCACGATGGGGATATCAAAAACCTTGAAAGGGAAATCGAGTACATTTCCTGCTATCCTGCCGATGGATTTATCATAAGCGATGTAGGGCTTGTAAAAATTCTGCAAAAGTACCTCCCCAAAATAAAACTTCATCTTAGCACTCAGGCAAATTGTGTTAATACCGAATCCGTCAGGCTATACAGAGACCTGGGGTTTTCAAGGATAATTCTGGGCAGAGAACTCTCGTTAAAAGAGATCGGAAATATAAAAAACAGGGTTCCGGATGTTGAGATTGAAACCTTCTGCCACGGAGCTATGTGCCTGGCCTATTCCGGGAGATGCTTTCTGAGCAAATATATGACCGGGCGTTCGGCCAACAAGGGGGGATGTGCCCATTCCTGCCGCTGGGGATACAGAGTCCTCGAAGAATCAGAGCGGGAGGGAGAGTACTATCCCTTACTGGAGGGGGAAAATTTTACAACAATACTATCTTCCAGGGATATATGTATGATAGATCATATAAGGGATCTCAAAAATGCGGGGGTCGATTCAATAAAGATTGAGGGAAGAATGAAATCCCTCTACTACACGGCAATCGTTACAAGGGCATATCGTAAAATGCTGGATCTCATGGATAAAAAAACAAAAGATGATAGACTGGCGAAAAAATTCAGGGATGAGTTATATAAAGTCAGTCACAGGGAGTTTACAACGGGGTTTTTTTATGGACGAAATGAGATAGAAAAACCAACTCTAAAATCCTACGAGCGAAGCTATAAATTCCTTGGAACCATCGGAAGGGAAACAGCTAACGGCTGCCGGGAAATAAACATAAAAAACCAGATCAAGCAAAATGATACAATCGAATACATCGGCCCCGATATTGTATGCATACAGGATAAGAATATCACCCTGTACGACGAAAACAGCAATAAAACTGAAAAAGCCGACCACGGAAAGATATATTCAATAAAAACAGATAAAAGCATCCGGAAAGGCTATATAGTCAGAAAAAAAAACCAATCCCCCTGATTTTCTCCTTCCTCCGGCTACAGATGGAAAGCTATTCCGGAATTATCCGCACTGCACCCTTATCTGCTGAAGCCGCGAAGAGTGCGTAGTTTTTCAAAGCACTTGAGATTTGTCTCTCCCTTCCTGCGGGTTTATAGGCATCTTTTCCCTTACTCTCTTCTGCTTTCCTCCGCCTCGCAAGTTCTTCATCCGATACCAGGAGATTTATTTTTCTTTTTGGAATATCAATTTCAATTTCATCTCCATTCTCAACAAGGGCAATAGCCCCCCCCGCTGCAGCCTCCGGGGATACATGCCCGATGGAAAGCCCGGAGGTTCCTCCGGAAAACCTTCCGTCCGTCAAAAGGGCACATTCCTTGCCAAGGTGAACTGATTTTATATAGGAGGTAGGATAGAGCATTTCCTGCATACCCGGCCCCCCCTTAGGCCCCTCATATCTGATAACTACAACATCACCCGCTTTTACCTCATTATTTAGAATTCCGTCACACGCTGTTTCCTGAGAGAAATAAACCCTTGCCGATCCCCCGAAACTAAATATAGAAGGATCTACCCCGGCAGTTTTTACAATACACCCATTTTCAGCGATATTCCCGTAGAGAACAGCAAGCCCGCCCTCGCTGGAATAGGCATTGGGAATATCCCGTATACACCCCTCAGCGCGGTCTGTATCAAGAGCCTCATGGTATTTCTCCTGGGATCCCATAACAAGATTCCGTCCGATATTTCCAGGAGCACTCCTGTATATGGCAAGTGCTTCATCTTTTACAGTACTTCTTTTTATATCATAACTATCGAGAGCCTCTTTAAGACTGCTGCCGTCAACCCTCTTTACAGAAGTATTTATCAGCCCCCCACGATCCAGTTCTCCCATAATCGAGAGGATACCCCCTGCCCTGTTAACATCTTCAACATGGAAATGGGAACTGGGCGCCACCTTGCAAAGGCAGGGAATTTTTCTTGAAAGCCCGTCAATATCGGACATTGTAAAATTAACCCCCGCCTCTTTTGCTATGGCAAGAAGATGAAGGATTGTATTTGTCGATCCCCCCATTGCTATATCAAGAGCCATGGAATTCATAAAGGCATCACGAACAGCGATGGATTTCGGTAAAACCGAATCATCCCCGCCCCCATAGTATTGCTCTGAGATCTCCACAATCCGTTCGGCAGCCTTCTCGAAAAGCCCGATCCTGGACTTATGGGTTGCCATTATTGTACCATTCCCGGGCAGGGACATACCCAGAGCCTCGGTCAGACAATTCATAGAATTGGCCGTAAACATCCCCGAACATGAACCGCATGTAGGACAGGAATTATGCTCGAGTTTCTCTATCTCCTCATCGGAGACCCCGCTGTCGGCACTCATTACCATGGTGTCTATGAGATCATACTTTTTATCCCCGATTACCCCCGCTTCCATCGGCCCTCCCGAGACAAAGATAGCAGGTATATTCAAACGCATGGCAGCCATAAGCATACCGGGGGTAATCTTGTCGCAATTTGTAATACATATCATTGCATCAACCTGATGGGCATTACACATATATTCAACACTGTCGGCTATAAGCTCGCGAGAAGGAAGAGAATAGAGCATTCCGCTATGCCCCATGGCGATACCATCATCAATCGCTATAGTATTAAATTCCGCAGCAAAACACCCATGCTTTCCTATGATTGACTTAACCCGCTGTCCAATATCGTGTAAATGCACATGCCCCGGAACAAACTGGGTAAAGGAATTAATAACGGCAATTATCGGCTTCCCGAACTCCTCATCCCTCATCCCGTTAGCCCGCCAGAGACTTCTTGCCCCTGCCATTTTTCTGCCGCTCACCGTACTGAGACTCCTCAAGGGAATTGACATAATAATCTCCTGTATTCTGATAAATTTATATAAAAAATCCCCCATACCGGATCCGGGGTGTTTTAAGCGGCTCTGCCGGGAATTCCAGCTTCAACCCGACCCACTCCCAAAAACCTTCTGCCGGAGATTTTCTATACATAGAGAATTATTTCATACGAACAACGTTGCGTAAAGTGTTATTTTTACCACATAGTATTGCGTCTATCGGGATATAAGCAGAACGCCGAATAGAGATTTTAACCGGAATCTATGCAGGTCTGCTAAAGAATCCCCGGACACGCAATGATCAACAAATACTAGAAAGCATCATGCGTATCTGTATTGTTCGGATCATACCATGCCTCAAACAACTCCTTCCATGTCTCAACACTACCGTTGCCATTGGCAGTACAAAAATCTATTCTGCCATATCGGTAGTTGGAGTTGGGATAGTAATCCGACATTCTCAGACTGGAGTACCACTCCTGCTGGTAATAATGGTCCGTCTTCTCTCCCTGTGAAAAAAAGATAGCAAGCCCCCTGTCTGTCCCGCTATAATCACCGTAATCCGAACCCGCATAGCCCTTTTCAATTACATTTGCAAGGTCTGCTTTTACATTCCCGGCGGCGGTTTCAAGGGCTCCATTGTAGTCGTCTTCTATTTGATCACATAGATCCCACAGGTCAAACGAGGGATTAGCCATCGATTCAGAATTACCAGAGAAAAAGTGGACAGCCTGATCCCTTGTATTGGTTTCAAAACTATCCTTTTGTGCACCGACAGGGATATTGTTGTATATACTCACTCCGAGTGCATCGATACTGGCCTTAAGTGCGGCAATATTCCCCAGGTTGGAAGCAGCCATAGTTTGATCGTTCGTATTACCACCAAGACTCGCCGCAAAAACATCAACCGTACGAACTGCAAAATCACGGCCTGTAATAGAATCAGCATCAAGATCCGCAAAAAGCCCGTCATAATCCCATCCATCCCCCAGAACTGTAGCCATGGAACCCACAAAGTATCTTGCAAACCCGCGGAATTCATAGGCGACCTCTGTCATCCCCATAAGACAGCAGTCAAAACCCAGTACTTCAAGCCTGTCACTGCCGGAAAACCCAGCATTCTCAATACCCTGCTGGATTTGATACAGATACATGACGGAGCCGCTGGTATCATCCCACGATGCCGCCTTTGTTTTTGTTTTTGAACTATGTCTGGATCCGACAGCCCTGCTTTTCCCGGGAAGAGGTAGAATAGACCTTGTACCACCCCCGTGATTCCATATATCGAGGTAGTAATTATCCGCCGGATAGTATTGTTTAACCTTGTTAAGAAAAAATGTCAGTGTCTCAGGATCCCCTAAATCCATTTCTTCATAATTGGCGACAACGGTAGATACCGTTCTATTCATATTGTTGTCCGGTACTACCTCGTAGAATCTTGTATTCGACCAATCTCCGCTTGAACTCGTATATTCGCCTTCAATTCTATCAAAAAAGACGACAGCCCTTACCTCGGCATAATCAGAGGGGTTGCTCTGCTGGAGGTTGTACAATCCCATTTCCAGTTCATTAAGATCCTCTACTGCAAAGCCTTCAAGGTTATTATCGCCGTTCATATAGAGCATAAACACCCATTTGACAGGACTTCTTGTTTTAAAATTCTCATAACAGTTAATACCCTGATCCCTCTGTCTGCAAGACACAAGAGAAAAAACAATCAGAAAAAAGAAAAATACCTGAATAATTTTATTGCTTTTCATATTTCACCCCGCTCAGCATACCATAAATGTACCATAGTTTCCGTTTTTTGCCAATAAGATAGGGGGAATATCCCGGATATCCACAACACCTCTGCTTACTTTGCCTGATAAGAGATCGAAACACCCTATGATAATAAACGGGAAGTTATAATTTCCCGGTAAAAAGAAACCGGGACGTAGAGCCCCGGGGTTTTTGCAGGTTTATCAGAAAACTACTTTAGCTGCTTTATAAGTTCAGGAATAACCTCGAAGAGATCGCCTACTATCCCGTAATCCGCAACATCGAAAATCGGGGCATCTTTATCATTATTGATTGCAATAATCATATCGGAACTCTTCATCCCGGCGAGATGCTGTATGGCTCCGGATATCCCGCAGGCAATATATACTTTTGGATTAACTGTTTTTCCGGTCTGACCCACCTGATGGGAATACTTGATCCAGCCGGCATCCACTACCGCCCTGGAGGCACCCACCGCACCATCAAAATGTTTTGCAAGATCCTCTATGATGTTGATATTCTTCGGATCTCGAATTCCACGCCCGGCAGAAACTATTATGTCAGCCTCTGCAAGATTAATGGTATCCATTTCCTCTTTTACAAATCCCAGCACCTCAATTTTTGCCTCAGGAACCTTAATATGAGACATATCAAGTATTTTCCCCGAGGGGTTATCAACTTTTTCAGCTTCCTTCATCACCTTATGACGGACTGTTGCCATCTGGGGCCTATGATCTTTTGTCAAAATAGTCGCCATGATATTTCCACCAAAGGCCGGGCGGGTTTGTTTTAACAGCCCCGTTTCCTGATCAATTTCCAGCTCTGTACAGTCTGCCGTCAAACCTGTCGGTATTTTTACAGCTACTCTCGGCAAAAGCGATCTTCCCGTTACTGTCCCGCCTCCAAGAAAAATCTCAGGTTTTTTTTCTTTTAAAATCTCCGCAACAAGTTCTGCCTGTATGTCCTCGGCAAAATCATTGATCTTCGGGTTTTCTATCATCCATACCTCATCAACCCCGTAAGATAGAAGTTCCTCTGCAATCCCCTTCAGGTTAACCCCGAGAAGAATGGCACTAATTGGTTTTTCAAGGCTTTCCTTGAGCCTTTTAGCAGCACCAATTATCTCAGAAACAACGGAAGAGAGTTTTCCGTCTCTATGCTCGGCATATACGGCTATCCCCGAAAAAGTTGAGGCATCCTCAGCCTTAAAGGTTTCCTTTGTAAGAACAATAGCCTCATAAGGACAGCTTTCTATACAGGCTCCGCATAGGGTACATTTATCACCAATAACCGCTTTATCGCCCTCAAGTTCAATTGCCTCGTAGGGACATGCAGCTATACATGCCCCGCAGCCTATACAAATATCTTCAATAACTCTTATTCCACTCATATCCCTATCCCTCTGCCTTTTTGCCGAATAAACCGCTCTCTTTGAGTTCCGAAAGTAGTTCCGACACTGTTTCCTGAGCTTCACCCTCAAAGATTTTTCCTCCCTCGGGCTTTGGGGGAGTAAATATCCGCATTACCTGTGTAGGGGAACCATTTAATCCTATTCTCGAAGCATCCATTCCCATATCGGCTACAGTCCAGTTTGTTATCTGAATCTTCTTAGCATTCATTTTACCACGCAGGGATGGGAGCCTCGGCTCATTTATCTCTTTTACCACGGTAAGAACCACAGGTAAAGGGCTCCTTAAGCGGACATACCCGTCTTCGAGGAGTCTTTCCACCGTAATCTTCTTAGAAGAGTCTATTTCCTCTATTTTTCTTATATCGGTAATGTGGGGATAGCTTAAATGCTCTGCAACCCCTGGGCCTACCTGACCGGTATCCCCGTCTATTGCCTGCTTGCCCATAAAAATAATATCTACATCCCCGATTTTTCTAATACCCTCGGCAAGGGTAAAAGAGGTTGCAAGGGTATCCGCTCCGGCAAAACCCCTGTCTGTCAGAAGAATCGCCTCATCCACTCCGAGACTTACCGCTTCTCTCAGGGAATCCTCGACCTGGGGAGGCCCCATGGAAAGGACGGTAACACTCCCGCCGTGTTTTTCCTTAACCCTGAGAGCCTCTTCTATGGCATACATATCAAAGGGGTTAATAATCGATTCAACTCCCTCCCTTATGAGGGTATTTGTCTCCGGATTTATCTTAACATTTGTAGTGTCCGGAACCTGCTTAATACATACTACAATCTTCAATTTTCTATCCCTTCTTCCTTATGGTTTCTTTAATTAGATTCATCGCAATTATTTCTCTTTGAATCTGGTTTGTCCCCTCGTAGATCTGGGTAATTTTTGCATCCCTCATCATCTTTTCTACAGGGTACTCCTTCATATAGCCGTATCCTCCAAGGATCTGAACCGCATCTGTCGTTACCTTCATGGCGGTATCCGAGGCCATTATCTTTGCCATTGCCGAAACACCGGCAATATTCTTTACGCCGGCATCCACGTTTTTCGCCACAGCATATGTCAGGGCTCTTGATGCCTCAACCTGAGTAGCCATATCGGCAAGCATAAATTGAACCCCCTGAAAAGCGGAAATGGGTTTTCCGAACTGGTGTCTTTCATTGCTGTACTTAAGTGCAGCATCGAGGGCACCCTGAGCTATTCCCACTGCCTGAGCGGCAATACCCGGTCTTGTTTGATCGAAGGTTTTCATTGCAACCATGAAACCAAGCCCCTCTTTTCCAAGAAGATTTGTACGTGGAACCCTGCAATCCTGAAAAATCAATTCCCTCGTAGAGGAGGCCCTGATTCCCATTTTGTTCTCCTTTTTCCCAAAGGTAAAACCCTCAGTTCCCTTATCTACAATAATAGCCGATGATCCCCTGGCTCCCCTTGAGGGATCGGTTACAGTAATTACCGAATATACAGAGGCATCACCCCCGTTTGTAATCCACTGCTTGGTTCCGTTTATAATATAATCATCTCCATCTTTTACAGCAGTTGTCGCTATCGCCGAGGCATCACTTCCCGCATTTGCCTCTGTAAGCCCGAAGGCTGCGATTATCTCGCCCGAGGCCAGGCGTGGAAGATAGTTCTTCTTTTGCTCATCATTTCCAAAGAGAATAATAGGAATTGTTCCAAGGCCTGAAGCTGCATAAGCAAGGGCAATACCGCTGCACACCTTTGATAATTCCTCTACAACAACGCACATCTCAAATACTCCGCCCCCGAATCCTCCGTACTCTTCGGGAATAAACACCCTGAATAGATCCGAGTCTCCCATTATTTTTACAATCTCCTGGGGGAATATTTGACCTTCATCATATTCTTCTCTAACAGGTTCCATTTTTTCTTTTGCTATTTTAGCAGCCATCTCTTTTATCATTAACTGCTCTTCTGTAAGAAAATAATCCATAAGTTTTCTCTCCACCTTAATATTTTTACGAATGTTTCATTCGTTGTTTTTTCACCACCGTTTATTCTACAAACAAAACGCCATATACAGTAACTAACCAGATAAAATAAAATTCTTGAAACGCAGCAACTCCGGTAAAACTAACCGCCTGATTTTATATTATTTTTTCTATAAGAAACAGCCCCATTCTATTATATTATTTTTTTTGTCATCAATTTTTTGATATTTTTCTGAATATCTACCATTCCTTCTGAAATGTCCGTTATTTCTGGAATAAAACAAACTCATCAAACCCTTTTATTGAGTTTCTTTCTCTATTTTACATCAGCAGGTGTATATTTAAATTCTCACCCCGAAAAAATTTGATACATAATAAGAAATGTTATTGTTGGTTGTCAAGTAAGGCAATCTTTAAATAGATTCAGCATGAAAATTGGTGTTATAGCCTTTTTTGTAAGATAAAAATTTCTATTGACCTTCAATCTACTCTATAATATCTTCGTTGTGATGATTTTATATCTTTTTTCTAATCTCTAAGATCTTTGATCGGGCATACAGGAAGTGAAAATTAAAACTATAAAAGAGGGTTTTGATTTTATTGAATCCTTCACCAACTTTGAAAAACGACAGCCCGGAAGCATAAGGGAATACCGCCCCGAAAGGATGTCATACCTCCTGGATTACTTTAACTTTCCCGAAAAAAGTTTCAGAAAAGTTCACGTAGCAGGATCAAAAGGTAAAGGCTCAACTGCTGTTTTTATTTCTTCCATACTCTCATCTGCCGGATATAAAACGGGACTCTATACATCCCCCCATGTTTCTTCCTACAAAGAACGCATTTCTCTTGCAGGTTCAATGATCGATGATTTGATCTTCCTGGATTTTATAAACAGGATTTCACTCAATATTAAAAATTTTATTTTCCGGCCTACAACCTTTGAACTTCTTACACTCCTGTCTTTCCTGATCTTTCAATCACTTAAATGCGATTGGGCGGTTATTGAGACAGGGATCGGAGGAAGGCTGGATGCCACAAATGTTATCGAGCCTGACATATGCGTTCTCTGTCCCGTCGAGATTGAACACAGGAATTTGCTGGGGGACAGCCTCGAATCCATTGCCTCCGAGAAGGCAGGGATTATTAAAAAAAACATTCCGGTTTTCTCTTCCCGGCAGACGGGAATAGTAAAAAGTACATTCCTTGATAAAGCGGAAAAAGCCGGAACAGAAATATATTTTATAGAAGACATTGTCGATGTTATTAAAACAAAAATATCACTTCCCGTAATGAAAATAAAAATACTTAAGAAGGACAAAAACAATTTTTCAAGGATATCCACTTCAATGATCGGACAGCATCAGGGAGAGAATGCGGGGCTTGCCGCTGTTGTTTGCGAGTACATTCTTAACAGCATACCGCCCCCCTCTCCCGCCGCCGGAGCAATAAAACGATATATCAGGCTGGGTATAAAAAAGGCATTTCTCCCCGGGCGCCTTGAGATTCTCCAAACAAAACCATATATTATTCTCGATGCAGCACATACCCCTTCATCCATTAACAGGATTATAGGGGTAATGAAATCCCTATTTTCAGACAATATAATTTTGATCCTTGGGATAATTCAGGGAAAGGAAATAGAAAAAATATCGGAAGTACTTTCGGGCAATGTACAGAGAATTATTGTATCAACTCCGGGGAAATTTAAAAAAAGCAACCCCATGGATGTTTATAAAATTGTCCGCAAAATGCATCCCCTTACGGAACTGGAACTTCTACCCCGCGATGCCCTGAAGAGGGCTCTTTCCTGCTCCAATGGAAAGAAGCCGATACTCGTGGCCGGTTCGTTTTACATGATTTCTGAAATTAGATCACTCATAAAAAATACCCCTGCGGTTTCACTTCCTTAAGATATGTAATTCAAATTCCCGGGGATTTATCCCCTATTTTAACGGAAAACCAGGCGATAAAACACATCCTGGCGGCTCCTTGAGTTTTTCCCGTTATTAGCTTATAACTTTTATTCAAGTTTGAATATTTCAGGAAAGAAAAATGCTGTCGGAAAGATTGAAAAACCTTACCCCCTATATCCCGGGCGAACAGCCTGAGGATAAAAAATATATCAAATTAAATACAAACGAAAATCCCTTCCCCCCTTCGCCCGACGCAAGAGAAATTCTAACAAATTTTGATATTGACAAACTGCGGCGCTACCCCGATCCCTCCTGCAGGAAGCTGAGGGTTAAAATTGCAGAACTCAATAAAATTGACGAGGGAAATATTTTTGTCGGGAATGGTTCCGATGAAATTCTCTCTCTTTCCTTTTTTTCTTTTTTTGGGAAAGAAGCCGGAAACCTTTTTTTCCCTGAATTTACATATTCTTTCTACCCCGTCTACTGCTGCTATTACAATATCCCGTATAAAAAAATCGGATTAAACAGGGACTTTTCAATAACAATGGATCCCTATCTTGAAAATGAATCCGGGGGGATAATAATTCCCAATCCGAATGCCCCAACTGGAATTGAACTCCCGTATAAAAAAATAGAAACTCTTCTTGAAAAATACAACAGGAACAGAGTCGTAATAATCGATGAGGCCTATATAGACTTTGGAGCTGCAAGTGCCCTTTCTTTAACCGGTAAATATAGGAATTTATTAATAATCAGAACACTTTCCAAGGGCTATTCGCTTGCGGGTCTCAGACTTGGATATGCTATGGGAAATAAAACCCTGATTAACGCCCTTTCTATAGCCAGAGATTCTTTTAACTCCTACCCCGTAGATACAATATCCCAGGAGATTGCTTATTCCGCTCTTGCCAGCCAGGATTATTATAGAAAAATACATAGGCGGATTATTTCCATAAGGGAGAATTTCCAGCAAAATCTCGTAGACAATGGATTCAGCATACTCCCCTCGAAGGCCAATTTTGTTTTTTGCAGGAAAAAAGGTTTCAAGGGGGTGGAGATTTACAATTTCCTCAGAGAATCGGGAATTCTTGTGCGGCATTTTGATATTCAGGGAATTGAGGACTATATAAGGATATCAATCGGCGAGGAAAATGAGATGGACTTAGTTATTTCCAGACTCAGGGAATTATAATATCCCCAAAAAATTCTTCATCCGCAATCTTGCTTGACATTTTCAGATATTCAGAACTACACTGCCTGACTGCATAGTTTTTGATAAAAAATCTTTTGGTACCATTCCTGTCCATTTTATCAAACCTGAGGTGTTTTAAATTCGGATTATGTAGAATTTTCAAAAACCAGGGATTTCCTTTGACTTTTAGATTACAGAAAACTGCCGATGCTGATTTCTTTAAACGCCTGGCAGTTATTACCGTTCCGGCAATTCTTCAGCTCCTGTTAAATTCATCCAGGGTTCTTATTGATACCCTTATGATAGCCCAGCTTGGCGACAATACAGTAGCCGCCGTTGGTGCAGCCGGAAAACCCTTTTTTGTTATGCTTGTAATGCTCCTGGGGCTAAGCGGAGGTACGGGGATACTCGCCTCCCAGTACTGGGGAGAAAAAAATATCGAGGGTGTTCGGAAAAGCATAATTCTATCGGTTCTTCTATCCTCTTTTATTGTAATACCCTCATTTCTTCTTTTTAGATTTGCGCCACATTCTGTTGTAAAATTAGCCGCAAAAGATTCTGAAGTCATAACCATGGGCAGGGAATATCTTTCTATTATAAGTTTTAACCTTATTTGCCAGGCAGTTATACTCCCCCTTTATTCCGGATTAAGAAGTATCAACGAAGCCATAAAGTGTACAATTTTCGGAGTTATAGGGGTGATAATAAATATAACACTGAATTATCTCCTTATATTCGGTAATTTCGGCTTTCCTGAACTTGGACTCAAGGGAGCTGCAATTGCTACAAGGACAAGTATTCTAATCGAAGCAGTCTTACTTGTTTCGTACCTCGGTTTTTCGGGTCATATTCTTATGCCAAAAATTAATAGCTTTATCAATATATTCAATCTGGCTGACATCAAACACTTTGTTAAGATAACCCTGCCTGTGGTTGTTAACGGCCTGGTATGGGCCGGAGGGATATACATCTACTTTATTATATACGGCAATATGGGCTCAAGGGAACTGGCCGTAATGACAGTGCTTTCACCGCTGGAAAGTTTTTGTGTGGCCTTTTTCGGCGGTATCGGCATCGGTGCGGGGGTCATGCTCGGACATCATCTCGGAAGAAGGGATTTTCAAAAAGCGTGGAGGGAATCCTGGGTCTTTGTTGTGATTAGCTTTTTAACGGCAATTATACTTGCGGTTTGTCTATTTGCAATTAAGGGAAAACTTCTTCATCTATTTCATAAACTGGATCCTGAGACGCTGATAATGGCGGGAGAGGAGTATATAATCTTTCTACTCTTACTACTCTTTAAATCAATAAACGTTGTGGTAATCATCGGTGTACTTCGCAGCGGGGGTGATACCCGCTTCTGCCTCTATCTGGATGCGGGATGCCAATGGCTTGTTGGAATCCCCCTCGGATTCCTCGGAGCCTTTTTCTGGAAACTGCCCCTAAAATGGGTTTTTGCCCTCGTCATCACCGAGGAATTCGTAAAAATTTTCATCTGTCTCCACAGGATGTACTCGCGGCGATGGATGAAAAATCTAACAAGCGGATAGTAAAGATCTATTTACCCTCTGGAAAATAAAGCCCTGCTTCTTCAAGCTGGGAAAGAACTATCTCCCCACGGAAAGGAAAATATTCTTTCAAGACCTCACTTACAGCATCCTCCCAGTCTTTTTTTGTATATGGATTTGAGGAAGCGGCGTCTCCCCATCTTGCAGATTCGGCAATCACGGCAAAATCAATTTCCTTAACCCATCTGATAAACCGCTTAATATTTTCTTCGGGAGTTAGAGCGCCTTTATTAAAAAAGAGGGATTTAACCCTTTTGTCAAACCTTTTACAGTATTTAGCATTCTTCATAAGGGCAGTATGGATATCATAGGGATTAAAATATCTAAATTCCCCGATCCTTCTGCTTAGATTCACCCTGTCTTCTTCTATCCCGTCTCCGACTTCGACCGGGTCTGCCAGCAAAATATGTTCTGCATCATGTATCAAAAAAATAAACCCCTTATTTTTATTATTCCTGTTATAGATTGCGTAAAAATTATTGGGAGAGTGATCATCACTGAATTTAGTTACTGGAGAATCGAAATTCCCTGTATAGAAAATAATAATCATATAGTCTATAAGATTATCAATATCCACAAAAACCTCTCTGGAAAAATCCCTTTTTCCATTTTCATCCTTTCCCTCAAGGTGGTAATAGCTTTTATCCGATTTAAATCCTTTCTTAGACAAATTCCAGATTTTTTTCCATGCCTCAAGATTACCGTCGGTCGCTTCAATCTCGTATAAATTCCAGTAAGGCCCAATATCAACCTTTATGATATCGTAATCTTCTTTTTTTCCCCCAAAATAGGATGCGGCGTAAGAAGCCTCAGGACGTTCCTGTGTTTGATACAGCCCCCAGTAGCATCCATTTAGAAACAGATGATAGAATTTACTCCTTGTATAGGGGTTACCCATATCATTCTGCAAATCCCTCGAAAAAACATCTTTTACAAATGTAGCAAGAGACCCCTCTTCGTCTCTATTTGCCCAGGAATAATTCTGGGATGTCCTGATGTCAATCTTGTTAAAAGTCTTTGTTCCATCAACACCAAAGAGTCTGTATTTTAGTTTTCCAGGCCCATAGGTTTTCCTGAAAAATAATCGGAAGGCGTGCTTGGGGAATTCATTATGCCTGCTCCAGCCCCCCCTTATCCTCAGTCCTGCATTGACAGAAAGAGCCTTTTTATTATTCCTGTCTATTATTTCAAAAGAGACAGGCCTTTCCCACATCCTTCCGTGCTTATTTGCATTGACATAAATCCCATAACCTTTATCAAAAAGATTTTTGTTTTCCGTCACGAGCGAAATAGTTGGTATTTGCATAAATGCCTTTCCCATGTTGTCGCCATACTCTTTACTATCGAAAATCTCGGGATCCATACCGTAATCAATGAATTGCCGCATGTCTATGTATAAATTTTTTCTCGGCCAACTCTTTCCAGGTCTTTTAGCGTCGGGAGACATTTCAACAATCCTGTTTATAAAAATATATGTCTGTGTTACGGATACGCTGGGGACACATCCCCTTCCCCTGGCATACGCTCTTAAAATTACTGCCGGCAGCACACCTGCAGGATTACTGTCAGGATCTATCATTACAACAACAGGAGACTTCAGAATCCTAACAGTCTTTGATTTCAGGGGATCACTTCCATCGAGTGTATACCCGATAAAAGCGTTTTTTTGTTTGGAGAAAATTTTAACCCTGAATTTCTCTTCGTAAAAACCATGTCTCACATTAAATTCAGGCTTTTTCGAATTTTGTTTATAATTACCTAATATCAAAATAAAGCATAAAATAACCACGATGATAGAGACTAAAATAAGAACTTTCTTTAAACTCATTCCCTTTACCATATACACTCCCTTTTACAGCTGAAAACAACAAAGCAACAACATATTCTAATTGGTATCGGAGATAAAAAACAGGGACATAGAGATTGTTTTATACTGATTTCTGTATAGCATAATAGTTGGCTCACAAAAGGATAAGCACGAGAAACAGCAAATACTGGAACAATGAAGGCGCTCATAAGATTTTTACTATCCGATCAGTTCAGAATGACTGCCTGATGGCTGATCTCGGCTATGACAACCATCTTGACATATAGGGAAAATTGGTATATGGATATAAGGAAAAAATTAAAGAAGTATATCTAATTTTTAGGTAAAAACGAATGAAGAATATAAACTGAAAGTTGTCTGTGGGTAAAATAATAAAAACATACCGGGAGATAGGATGAGAAAGATAAAACTTGTAGCAGGACTTGTCTGTCCTAGAAGATCTTTGGATTATAAAAAACTGGAAAAGTATTTTCTGGCTAATAATTGTGAATTAACTTCAGATCCGAATGAAGCAACAGATATTATCCTGATAACTTGTGCATTCATTGAAAGAAGTATTCAAGAAGGATTAAAATTAATCAAGATTTTGAAAAAATGTCAGGGTAGACTTGTCGTTGGAGGATGCCTTTCTGATATTGATAGTTCTCGTTTATCCGAAATATTTAACGGTGATATATTTACTACAAAAAATATCGATTTGATTGACAACTACTTCCCAGAATTCGGAATTTCCATTAATGATATTGATGATGCTAACACATTCCACGATTATGAAGAAGTAAATAGTATTCTTGGAGATCGAAAAAGAAATAAGGTTATTGAACAATATTATATAAATCCATATAGAAAAGATAAAGGAACCTTTACAATTAGAATCGGTTTTGGGTGTAACTGTAAATGTTCATATTGTTCACATAGAAATGCTATTGGAAAATATAGAAGTAAGAGTATTGAAGATTGTATTAAGGAGTTTGAGGCAGGTTATAATAAGGAGTTCCGTATTTTTAAACTTACTTCAATGGACACAGGTTACTATGGCAGGGATATAAAATCATCGCTACCTCAATTAATGAAAATTTTTCTTGATATTCACCATGACATCTCTTTTTATCTTGATGATATCAATCCAATGTGGGTCGTTAAGTACAGAGATGTATTTACACGCTTATATAAGCATAATTTACTCATAGGGATGCAATCACCAATACAAACGGGGAGTAAACCCTTACTCAGGAAAATGAATAGAAACCTTGATTATGAAAAGGCTATTTCTTTCTTTTCCGAATATAAAATATTTAATAAAGACAATGTTCTGGCAACAGAAATTATTGTTGGTTTTCCAACCGAAACAATGGATGATTTCAAGAAAACAATTGATTTTATTCATCAATCAAAAATTGAATTTGTATATATATATCCTTATTATGAAAATCAATATGTTGATTCAAAAGATATATTTCCTAAATGTACAGAGGATGAAAAATGTGAAAGGATCAAATATGCAATTGAATCTTTAGACAAATTTGAAATAAGTTACAATATTTTCCTGGATTATTTCTCTGAAGAAAACTCTAAATTAATATGGGAAACATTTAATAAGCAGTAGTGAGGGTATTCACCTGACAGTTGGCTAAAAAAGGGTGGCCAAAACACCTCTTTATAAGATCAGACGTAACTATCAAACATACGGCGAAAATGGCCTTTTAGATAGATTGCCTGGTTGAGGAACCTGCATCAAAATAGAGTTGCGCCGGAAATTGGAACAGAAATACTGAATTATAGTCTTGAGTATCCAGAAAATGGATGTCTAAAGTATCAAAGCAACTGGCGACGAAAGAAATAAATGTAAGTTCATGGGGAGGCCGAGGTGTTTGGGTAAGGCACAAAATGGAAACCAGGCATCAGCGATTATTTTTTGAGGCGCATAATCTGAAATGTCAGCACCGGTGTTGACACCCATATCTTGATTTAGCGGGTAAAGTAGTCTTCGCTTGAGATAGAGATAATAATGGTAATCAGCGCATGACGAGCCTGTATAAAAAGTCCAAAAAGACTGTTCTCCGGGATCTAAATGCATTCGAAACAAAAACACAGATGCGAGACAGGAAGCTGACATAGTTACCGGAATAAGATACCGTATAATATCTTGTACAAATAAAGATGCTGAAGTAGAAATTGGAGAGAGAGAAATATCTTGTAAAACGGGGTTTTTCTACAGCTTCATCATTTGACTTTCAGGATTTTTTTTTGTAGTATGCTGGAGTGGAGTTTCCAATCTTTTTTTGAGGTTTGTTAATTTGAAAACGAATACAATATTTTCTCTTGTTTTTTTTCTACTATATGCCGGATGCTGCAGACCTTCTGTTGATCCTGCAAAGGTTTTTTATACGGGTGCAAGAGCCTCAAATTACGGTATCCGCCCCTTTCCCGAACCTGATGATTGGGGAAGGGCCCTCAGGGTAATGAAAAGTAAATTCAAGGATTCGAAACCGGCCCTCCTCTGGATTCTGGGTACCGTGGCAAGGCAGCGAGGGGTAAGTGTATGCAATCTTAATTTTCCCGGAAACGGGAAATTCGAAGAAGGTATTAACCATCTGCTCCCCTTTGACGGGAATAAAAAATATTTTGAATATTTTGATAAACATGGCATAAGTGTTTTTATCCAGGTTGAACCAGGAACGGGTGATGTCCTGCGATTAATTGATATTACCCTATCACGCTACAAAAAGTATTCCTGTGTCGTTGGATTCGGGGTCGATATAGAGTGGTATAAAACAAAGAATACCGAGGGGCGAGGGTTAATGATCGATGATAAAACGGCTGAAATCTGGGAAAAAAGGGTTAAATCCTACAATCCAAATTACCGCCTTTATCTAAAACACTGGCTTGTTGAATGGTTCCCTCCCAAATACAGGGGTGACATTATTTTTGTTAATGATACACAGAGTAAAAACGAATCCACATATGAAGACGAAACCTTCCCTACACTCGAGGCAATGGAGAAATACTATACAAAATGGGCCAAACATGTATATCCAAATACTGTATTTCTTCAAATTGGCTACCGCTTAAACCACAACCTCTGGGGTGATATGGAGGAACCAATAGTAGAATTTGGAGATGCCCTGTCCAAAAATATCAAGCAAAACTACAGCATTTTCTGGGTTGACTTCACCCTTCAGGATGTACTGCCTGTAAGAAAAAAAAATTCTTAGCAAATGTCTTTTTCAACAAAAAAAATGTAAATTTTCAGAGAAAGACCATTTACAAAAGCTGCGGGTGTTTTCATTCAGAGATTTCCTGTGAAAAATTAAAGATTTCTCATTTTAAAACAGGCAATCAGGACTATTCCTGCAATCTGACAGACTCCCGGTATACCATAGGGTATAAAAAATATTTATTAATTGATTTTTTTTAAAAAAAGGGTAAGATATACAAATAAATAAAAAATGAAGGAGTTAATTATGAGTGAAGCTTTCGATCAAATACCCCCAAACGTACAGGATCATATTAAGGTAATAGCGAAGGATTTTAATATGCCTGAGACAGAAGATACCCTTGAAGCTATTGCAAAGGGATGGTTGGAAAAAAAAGATGTTTTTGAACAAAAAATTGGTGAAGCCAATATGGAAGATGCCGACAGTTTCGAGATGAACAATGAGTCCGGGGCTCTTGCTCTGACATATTCCGGTTCTCTCATTAACATTGGTCCGTTGGTTGATGGAGGAAGAAAAATAAGCTACACGAGTATAGGCTTTAGAACCGAAATTCCCGACAGTGCCGAAAGAGAAAATGCAAATCTTTCAAAGGATATTGCCGTGGACGATATAGCAGAATTTAGCGGAGGGCCTGTTAAAAGCACTTCAAAACTATTTAAAATAGCTATATGCCCCGAAGATCTAAGCCCTGAAAAGCAGGAAGAAAATCTTTCAGATCTTGTTACGGTAATAGAAGAGGAATTTGTCGAGGTTAACAAAACCATAATAATGTGATTATGAAGTAGTCAACTTATTCCATAAAAAACATGGCGGTCATAAAATTATAGTCTATTTTACAACCGCTGTGTTTGTTTTCATATAGTCATGTCAGCTTTATTGGAGGGAAATCAGATGAGCGATTTAATACCGGATAGTGTTGTTTTAAAGGTAATTGACGGGGCCGAAGCCGGTACCGAATTAAAAATTACAAATAAGACAATTACCATAGGAAGAGATGAAACCTGCGAATTAATTCTTTCCGACCCCCATGTTTCTTTGAAGCAGTGTCAGGTGGTCTTCAGAGGAGGTCATTTTACAGTAATTGATCTGGGAAGTCTCAATAAAACAAGGGTAAACAACCAGATCTTCACCCAGAAGAATCTTACGAATGATGATATAATAGCGGTTGGAAAAACCAAATTATTGTTTTCCTGGGACCAGGAGACTGCTTGAGTCCAGCATTCCGCGGAATAAAACGAATTTGGATTTTAGTAATCGGGACAATCTATGAAAGTTGAAAAACGCTTTCAGGATAACAAGATTGATAAGCTAAAGGCAAAGATAATTGAGATTTTCAACAGAAAGGGTCTTCCTGACAATTATCAGTATATTCAGCTTTTAAAAAAGACGAATGCCGCTCTTGATGCCGAAAAGGTATGGATAAGGCCGAGGGATCACAGGGGTCGTCCCGGGGGGATCATTTATCTTAAGCCAGGAATCCCTACAATAATTGTTCCGGATTTACACGCAAGGGTTGATTTCCTGGTTTCCATTCTCACCTACACGGATGCCTCCGGCTATTCGGTTTTACAGAAGATTTCCTTTGATCAGCTCCAGATTATCTGTGTTGGAGACGGTTTTCATTCTGAGGTAAATACCGCTGATAGATGGAAGGCGGCAAATCTTGAATTTATTAACGGCTTTAAAAAACACCGGAATATGGATAAGGAGATGAAAAGCTGTCTGGAATTGATGGAGATTGTACAATTATTAAAAATATCTTTCCCTGAAAATTTCCACTTTCTCAAAGGAAACCATGAAAATATCTGCAATGAGAACAAAGAAGGCAACTATCCCTTCAGAAAATATGCATTTGAAAGCATGATGTCTCATACGTACATAAAGAAAAATTATAGTAAGAAATTTCTTGACCTTTACTATTCTTTTGAAAAAAATATGCCCTTATTCGCTGTTGGAAATAATTTCTGCGTTTCCCATGCTGAACCGGAATCTTTCTACGATCTTAATTCATTAATTGAATACAGAAACCGTCCCGAGGTTATAAAAGGACTCACATGGACATCGGATGGTGAATCAAAAAGCGGAAGCGTAAAAAAAATGCTTGAATGCTACCTTAGCAAAAACCCCGAGGGCTCATGCTACTATTTCGGCGGGCATAGGGCAATTAAAGACAGGAATTTGCTCTACAAGATCCGTGCTAACGGAAGATACATTCAGATTCATAATCCATACAAATTTATTATAGCTTTTTTACCGGGAAATGGTATAATCAAACCAAAAAAACATATCATGGAACTTGAAAATAAATTAAAATAGTATCGTATTAAAAATGGAAAATCGTAATCATAAGGAATTGTAAATGGCAAAAACGAAAATTGGAAACTACAAAATAATCGGTCTTATCGGAGAGGGTGGGATGGGAAAAATCTACAAAGCCATTGATCCCCGATCAAAAAAAACTATAATCATAAAAGAACTCCTGATCTCATCGAAAACCACCATTACAAAAAGGTTTCAGCGTGAAGCAAGTATTATGGCTACTTTCAGTCATCCGAATATAGTAAAAGTTTTCAAGCATTTCAATATCAATAATACCTACTATATCGCTATGGAATATGTAGATGGATTATCACTCGGAGAATTAATCAAAAAAAGGAAAATCATCCCTCCCATGGTAAGCATGCTTATATTTTACCAAATTTGTAAGGGCTTAAAGTACGCCCACGACAAAGGAGTTATTCATAGAGATATCAAACCTGATAATGTACTTATTTCCAGGAAGGGGCATGTTAAACTCTGTGATTTCGGGATAGCTACTGCCCAGCCGGGCAAGGACGAGGAACTAACTAAAACAGGTGTAATAATGGGAACCCCCGCCTATATGTCGCCCGAGCAGCTAATAAGTACAAAATATGTTGATATTCGTTCGGATATTTATTCAATGGGCATAGTCTTCTACCAGATGATAACCGGAACAAAACCCTTTCCCGGAAGTTTTACTACTGATACGATCTCTAAAATCAGCAAGGGAAATTATGTAAAACCGGAGAAAATAAATTCCGATATTCCCTCGTTTTTTAAACTAATAATAAAGAAAACTATGAATTGTAAAACTGAAAAAAGATTTGACAGTCTCCAAAGGATCCTTGATGTTTTTGCAAAATATACGGATCTCTTTTCCTCAGATGAGCAATTAAACGGAATAATTAAAGAATTCCTCTCAGGCAAAGAAATCAGGTTTTGTTCCCCTAATAAATTAAAGAAATCTCTGGTTAAGAAAAAAGCTCCTGCGGCAAAAAAGACCGCAAAGAGTAAATCTGTAAGAAAATCTCCTGCAAAAAAACCGGTTTCCAGAAAACCTGCAGCTAAAAAAACCCCGGTAAAGAAAGCCTCAAAAAAAATACAGAGTAAGAAAACCCCGGCCAAAAAATCCGCTTCTAAAAAGAAGACAACAAAAAAAGCCCCACTTAAAAAAAAGACATCCTCAAAAAAGACATCCTCAAAAAAGCCTGCGGCGAAAAAGCCTGTAAAAAAAAAGCTCTAAAAAAGGGAAAGTCCAGGGTCACCGCCCCCCCCAAAAAAAGTAAAAAAAAATCAAGCTCCAAAAAAGTCGTTTCGAAAAAAAGCCCGATAAAGAGTAACTCCAAAAGAACAGCCGGGAAATCTGTCAAAAAAACTTCCAGCAAAAAGTCCGTGAAAAAAGCTACTTCCAAAAAAGCTACTTCCAAAAAAGCTACTTCCAAAAAAGCTACTTCCAAAAAAGCTA
>CAZEKV010000002.1:24749-28777 GCA_964512945.1 uncultured Spirochaetales bacterium
CTTCTAAAAAAGCTACTTCTAAAAAAGCTACTTCTAAAAAGACCAATAGCAAGACTTCTTCGAAGGGTAAAACCGGGAAAAAAATCTCGAAAAAAACTCCTGCAAAGAAAAATACCTCAAAGAAAAACAGCTCAGGAAGGAAACGATTAAAAAGAAAATCTTAAAAATCAGGGATATCTGACCGCCTCCCGATTCAGATATTCTATAAAAAATCTGCATACTCTTCTGGAAATATATCCTCCGCTATGTACCTGAGAGCTTATTTATAGTAGACTTCCGGCATCAGTATAATATAAAGGATTATCCATGAAATTCACCCTATACCCCGGCGTTAGAATCTTTTTTCTAATTCTTTTTATCTTCTCAATCTCTTCCTGCCCTGCCGGAAAAAGAGAACTAAAAACCGGAATAATCAGAATTAAGAACGGCCTGTGCTATATCCCTGAGTCGTACAATCCTGATAAAAAATATCCCCTGGTTTTTATACTTCATGGATCGGCGGGCACCCCCTATATGGTTATATCAAAAAAGTATTTCAGGGAGGCGGCAAATAACAGAAACTACATCCTCTGTGCCCTGAAATCAAAATATATATCCTGGGTGAGCAAAAAAGATAAATTCGATCTAAAAAACTTGAAAGCGATGATTGCTTACATGAAAAAAAACTATAACATCAATCATAGTAAAATTTGCCTTTTTGGTTTCTCCGCCGGGGGTAGTTATACATTCCGAATAATTCTTAACAAAAAAGTGAACAAATTCCTGAAAAACCTTTTCAGTACTTTTATAGTTGTTTCCGGTGATGAATTTATGATAGAGAATGAAATTTCTGAAAATTTACTCAATCTCCCGAAAAAGATACCGGGTTTCATTTTGTGGGGAAAAAGGGAATCTATAAGTAAAAACGGGATTTTAACAAAGCCCGGCAGGACAGCAGCAGCAGCCCTTGACTCAAATGGATGGGATATTACGACCAATGTCCACGGCGGCGGGCATTGTCTTACAGAAGGAATAGTTTTAAAGGCCTTTGACTGGCTTGGCTCCAGAACAGAGTAATGCCTCCCGCATCGAATCAGAAATTATATACAAAAAAATACTTCGGAACAGAACCGGAAAGGTTACTATAAAAAAATTAAAAATTCCCATTTCTTAGCAGGGCCTTTATTGCTATAGAAAAATTCTTACCCTGCGGAGTAAATTCATCCATCACCTCTCCATAGAAAAATGGAAATGATAATGAAAGGGTCACATGCTTAAAGGGATCCCAATCAAATGAAGGTAGAACCTGCCCGGATCCATCATTGAAATTACCAATCCAGTAAAGGGAAATACCTACATCAGATTCGAATATTTTATCCCAATTAATACTAAAGGCTCCATAATGGCGCCCAAAAAAAGAAACATCTTTAAGATTGATTCGATTCATCCCCATCAGGGCAAGAGCGGTAGAATATTTATCTGAATTCCGGTATCCCTCGCCGTTATAGTAGTACTGGCCTACAATGTATAAATCCAGATCTGTATTAAAATAACTCAGGCCAAGGGTTGTAGAACAAAAGGCTC
The DNA here is from genome assembly GCA_964512945.1 of uncultured Spirochaetales bacterium. Lineage (GTDB taxonomy): Bacteria > Spirochaetota > Spirochaetia > CAZEKV01 > CAZEKV01 > CAZEKV01. Next base: position 26,313 of record CAZEKV010000002.1, read on the forward strand.
TCTTCTTTTGTTTATAAGAAGTTCCATTGCTATGGACAAAATTTCTATCGGAACCGTAGCTTAAGGCCAGTTCACCGAAGAAATCTATCTCAAAGACAGGTATTGTTAATGTGACGATTCCCCGGGGAGCAGAGTTCTTTTTAAAATAAAACCCTATACCGGTTTCAACAGGACCAACTACAAATTCAATTTTCGGGGCATATGCAAGTTCATCCGGTCGTGTTATATCATCGGCAATAATATAGAAATATAGATTATGTTTACTAAAAGAGAATTGGGTTTTAAACGCAAGGGGACCCTCCTTTTCTGCATCAACATTTTCCGGGTCAATAGTAGTAAGATTAATAGTATCGGCAGGGCTAAAAAAATAGCCCACACCCCATTTTATTTTCTGCTTGCCTAACCTGAAAAATAGGCGTTCCTTCCAGTTAAAATCGGAAAACAATTCATATATTGTATAATCTTCCATACTTGTAAAAGGATAGCTCGCCTCAAATTTCCCGAATACACGGAAATTTTTATTCGGTTTTGCATCAAAATACATTATTGCACCAAAATCGGGTGTAAACGATACCTCATCGGGATTGTTTAGATCCCGGAATTTCGGGAGGATATCATAGTACTTCCATTTTGATTCAAAAGATGCCTCAAGACGCCCGCCCCAGCGCATTCTTTCACCTTCAAGGAATTCGTCTGCCGTTTCTGCTTCTTCATCGCTATTTCCTTCTACCTCTATTGAGTCACTCTCAAAAAGAGAATCGAAATCCTCATCTTCCGGGTTATTCTCTTCCTGAGCAAAAAGAACCGGGGATATTATGGAAAAGCTTATTATCAGTATAAGTATTTTTAAATCTTTCATGCTTACCGCCAAATTATCTGCTGACTCTCTCAAGATAGGCCTTTGTAAAAACCATGTCATCGAGTTTCTTAAGAGAAATATGCTCAAATGTTAGTATCGTTTTATTCCCTTTTTTTAATTCGTCAATAAAATAAACCTTTTTATATATGTAATGTCCCTCAATCTTCGTCCATTTGGGGGCTAAAACCGTCCGCATCAATTTACCGGACAAACTATAACCCTCGGCCTTATATGTAAGAGCAATATTTCTACCTACCCATAGTTTGAGATTCTCATATGCTACAGAATTATTTTTCGCTTTGAGGATAAGTATATATACCTCTAGTTCTCCCAATTTCCCCTCCGAGCTGCTTACAACATCGTAATCATCTTCATAGCTGGACACCCCCAGATCATCATTATTTGTGTCCGAGTCCTGTACATTCTCCCTCGCTGAAGAATGACTGAATTTCCGGCTTTCGGGATCGTATATCCAGTAGTTATCCCCGATTCCCAGATACCCGGTTCCTTTGTCAACATCCGGCTTTATTACAAGAGCAAGGAATTTTTCCTCTTTACCCCCTCTTTCTCCCCGATGATAAAGACGCATTTTGTTCATTTCAGGCTTTTCACCGTTTCGGTATACTACCATGGTAAAAGTACAGCTAAGATCTGTCTCGAAGGTCAAATGCCTGTCAATTTTAGATAGGATATTTGAAGGAGCGGAGCCTTCCGAGAATAAGGATAATCCCATCAATGTTATTGCTATTAAAATAATATTTCGCATATATCTTCTCCCGGGAATTTATTAAAAGGTCTTATGTATTGCTTTAGCCGGATTTATTTCCGATGCCCTGCGGGCTGTAAGAAAACCTGTCATAATTACAAACCCCGTTAAAGCAAGGACAAAAAGACCTATAAAAAGAAAGTTTATCTTAAAATAGATATGTCTGTTCTTTAAAAACATGGCAAAAAAATTCTCTACACCGTCATATTTTACTGAAGAAACGGCTGCCATAATTCCAGTTGAGATTAAAAGCCCGGCTATTGAAGCAATAAGCGACATTACCCCGGCCTCAAGTACAAACAGGGATTTGACACTCCCCTTCTGCATTCCCAGAGCCCTCATCGTACCTATTTCTTTTGTCCTCTCGTATATTGTCATTCTTATTGTATTCCCAATTCCAACGAGTATAATGGAAAAAAGTATGATAATTGTTACGGCAATACCGACGTTCAGAAAATTTGATATCCCTAAAATTTCTCCAAAATTTTCATCAAGACTGGATATAACATATTTTGCCCCATCCCAATCATCTTTTTTAAATTTCCTGCGTATCTCATCCCTTTCTTTTTTGGTATCCGGCCTTTCCAGAACATTATATTCCTTCTCCATAGCAGCCTGGAATTCCATTGCCTTCTTCTCGGTATTGTTCCCCTTTTTAAAATATACATCGACTGAAGAAGATTCGCCGGATTCAATGTCAACAAGCTCGTTCATGTAATCTATATTCACATACGAGGCCATATTACTGAGCATTCCCATATCCTTTGATATTATAGCCGCCACTACAAAATCTCCGGCATTTCTCTGACCGGTTACGGTAGTAATCCCCGAAATAAAGCT
>CAZEKV010000002.1:28787-39084 GCA_964512945.1 uncultured Spirochaetales bacterium
AAGTTGAAGATCCTCTGCAATTTTTTCCGGAAGAATTATTCCCTTATGGTTTTCCATACCCTTCAGAGACCCCTCCTTAAGTATAAGAAGATCCTTCAAAGCCTTTTCATTATCAAGATCGATCCCCATAACAAGCTGGAATTTACTGTTACTGGCATTTATTAAAGACACAAACGAACTGGTTCTTCTGGCAATATAATCTATATCATCAAAGGTCTTGTAGAGGAGTTTATCAAGCTTTTCATCTTTTCTTACAACTCCAATAGTTCTTCCTTTGCCATTTTCATTTATCTTCTCATAAGCACTGATAGTTAGATGTCCCAGCCATAAATTCGATTGATTGTTAAGAAAATTATCAAGAATACCCTGAGACAACGACGAAACTACTGTCAGTATTATTATTCCAAAGGTTATTGCTCCAATCAATAAAGAGGTTCTAATTTTGTTCCTTCCCAAATTTTTAAATACCAGAGATAGATATTTAAATCTACTATACAACATACCCCCTCCTAATCCAATTCTATAGCTTTAACCGGCCGTATTTTAAGAGCAAAAAATACAGGGTATAGACAGGAAAATAATCCTATAACAATCATGAAAATAAAAGATTGTGTAATGGAACTAACAGAAACTACAGGTCTGAGAATATTGCCGGCCAGTATCATTTCCAGGAAAGTACCCTCAGGGACTTTAATACCTATCAGGTTTATAAGATAAATAAAACCCGAGCCAACAAGCAGGCCTATACATCCAAAAAGCATACTTATTGTCAGGGTCTCAAGGATAAACATCTTCAGGATAAAGATTTTCTGTCCTCCTATAGCCCTCATTGTTCCTATCTCCGAGGTTCTTTCCATCACAGATATTATAAGGGTATTCATAATAATAATTATCATCACAACCACTATTATTATCATAGCTATATTCAGAACAAGTTTTATTCCCATTGTTATCATAGACATTGGAGCGGCCGCCAGCCACCAGTCACTTACATGCACATCAGCCCCCCTATTAATTTCGAGGGGAAAAACTTCCTCCAGGAGGAGTCTATTCATTCTAAAACATTCCTCATTTGAGGGGTTCTTTTTCACAAGATTTTTCGTAATATCAGACAGAAAAATATTCTTGAAAAGATCTTCTCTGTAGAAGTCATTTTTTCTTATTAATCGGTTTATATCCCTAACAAGAAGATCCATCGTTCTATTTTTATCATAAGGCGGACCAGAATTAATTGAATCCATGGTTTTTTCAGAGAGGGCTTCTTCTCTAATATATTTTATAACTGGATCTTTAGAATTCTTTATTTTAGATATAAAATTATCAAAATTATTAAAATCATTTTTATCAAATTCTATAAACTTTCTCTTAAAATGATCTTTTATCTCATTGATAACTTTTTTGATCTGTTTTCCTGATTTATATTTTGTATTAAAGATAATCCACTGCCATGCCCCTGAATCTGTTTGTGAGGCTGCATGACGAGCCGAAAGATCCCCGAGAATATCCTCAATATCCATCCCGGATTCTTCGGAGACAATTCCCGATTCAATAGAGGTGTCATCAAAAATGGAGTCGGTTTCCGATGAAAAAAACATTGCATCTTCTTCATCGATTTCAAAATCTTCATTAGAATCAATTGTATATCCGTTTAGAATCCGGAAAGTTTTGATGTCGATGAATGAGGCTCTCTGCACCATGGGCATTATCTCATCGCCTTTTATATACCTGTAAGTAAATATCCCTTTTATCGGTATCTCCCGGATTCTAATGGATCCCGGGGTAAACCCATCTAAAAGAATCTTATCCCCGACCCTGAGCTTCCTGCCCCTGTACCTTTCGACCTCATCAACAATCTTTTTGGCAATTACAATCCCCTCTTCTCCCGGCTCAAGAAAGCCGCCTTCTTCAAAGATTAGTATCTCATCGATATTAAACATTTTTGTATAACTTTCAGGCTCAACCCCAAAACTGAAAAGCCAATCCTCATTGTCGGTTTCTCCCCAATTTATGACGCTGTACCCCGCAGAAACGGGAGTAACACATTCGATATCAGACCGCGATTCCAGATATTTGATAACGTCAAAATATCCGGATACAGCAGGAAGGAATGTGTTTCCCATATTTGCAAATTTCCCGAAAAAAGAAAAATCAAAATCTCTATTTATTGATATGGAAATCTGACCGGTCATACTTTTTACATATGCTTTTTCCATTCCGCTTTGAGCAGAATCAAGTAAAGAATTGCCTACAACCGTAATGAAAATTCCAATTGATATTATTGTTCCTATTATTATTGTCTTGATTTTATGGGCGAAAACATTTCTAACGGCAATTTTGAGTAAAACAGCGGACATCTTTTCCCCCTAAAGCTTATTTTAGAATTTTCCCATCGAGAAGATGAATGACATTATCTACAATATCAACGATTTTTGTATCGTGGGTTGAAAAAATAAAAGTAGTATTATCATTTTTATTAATTTTTTCCATCAATTCTATTATTTTTATACTGGTTTCGGAATCAAGATTGGCGGTAGGCTCATCTGCAAGAATAATTTCGGGTTTTCCTGCAAGGGCTCTTGCGATGGCTACCCGCTGCCTCTGCCCCCCGGATAGTTCATTTGGGCGGTGATTTTTTCTATCCCCCAGACCTACTTCCTCAATTAAATAGTTAATCCATTCCTGTTTTTCTTTTTTGTTCATGCTGCATGGACCCAGTAAAAGGGGAAATTCAACATTCTCGTATAAATCCAGTACAGGAATGAGATTAAAAGACTGGAAAATAAAACCTATTGTTTTATGTCTGAGTTTTGTAATTTCCCGGTCTTTCAGGTTAGATGTAGGCATATTATTAATAATCACCTCACCATCGGTCGGAGTGTCTATACATCCTATAAGATTTAACAATGTTGTCTTCCCCGATCCCGAAGGCCCGGCGATTGAAATAAAATCTCCCCTATTTATTGTTAAATCAATACCTTTAACAGCGGGAACTTCTACATTTCCCAGCATGTAGGTCTTTTTTACACCCTTTAATTCAACCATAGACATAAGACCCCTCCTTAATGAAAGCCCGATGATCTGGATAAAAGCGCCCTGTAAAACTACAGGATCACTAAATAAGACTGTTGAGATCGGAAAAAGCTTTGTCTTTTTCCTGAACTTTTGTCTTACGTATTGCTTTACGCAAAACATTTTCCCATTGCTTTTCCTCAATATTTGCTTTCATATTTTCGATAAGCTCAAGGATTTCTTCACTGTCAAGGGTATTGTAGATTTTTTTAGAATCAAAGAAAAAAAGCCCAAAAAGACTATTAATATAATCCCCAACGGAAAGAAGATCAGAGCCTCCCCTTTTGCTTTGTATCTCATCCTTCTTTTTCCTGCGCCTTAATTCTCTCTCTTTTCTTTCTAAATCGGTTCTTTTCATATCTAACCCCAAATATATCGAAATATAATTTAATTCTGAAAGTATGGCAGTATATAAAATAAGCCTGGATTTATCAAGTCACAGAAAATCCAAAAGCATTTATCTTCTTGAAAATCAGAATTAAAACTTTACTATCAAAACACTACTTTGCTATAATTCCGGGGGATAATGATCAAAATGAGGAATATATTCTCATTTTAAGGTAATTTCTTCTTTTCTCGGTAAACCCCATTAATCCAGGGAGAATTCATGTCATTAAATTGCGAGGAAATTAATGCTATTCTCAATGAGCTTCCCCTGTCAGGATCTCTAATCCAGAAGATTCGGCAGCCAAATTTCCATAGTCTGGTTTTTGATATCTATAACCCGGGGAAAAGATATAGACTCCTTATCGATCTTGCCCAGGGGAAAACCCGTATCCACAGAATAACAGCCAATATCAGGAATGAGCTCAAACTCCAGCGCTTTGCCCAGTTCCTAAGATCAAGGATATCAGGGGGAAGAATTATTTCTGCAGAACAAATATTCAAAGAAAGAATAATAAGATTTCTGTTAAAGAGAGGCGGAGAAGAAACGCTTTTATGGCTCCGTCTCTGGGGTGGAGCCGCGAATGTAATAGCAACCGATAACCAGAATAAGATCCTTGATGCTTTCTACAGGCGTCCGAAAAAAAATGAGATATCCGGAGAAATATTCCATCCCCCCCGGGAAATCAGTAAAAAATCGAAAAATTTCTCTATCCGGGAGCTGCCGGGGGAGATGGGTTTTAATGAAAAAATTGAAAAATTCTATCTGGATCTCAACAATAAAGAAGAGCTTGAGACATTACGGAATAAATCAATAAGGGAAATAAAACAACAAGAGGCGAAAATCCAGAGTGCCATTTTCAATCTTACAGGCCGGCTTAAGGATTACAGAAATAAAGAAGAGTTTAAACAGTTTGGAGACCTGATAAAAAACAACATGTTCAGAATAAAAAAGGGAGATACTTCGGTAAGCGTAGAAAATTACTTTAACAACAATGAATTGACTGAAATTAAACTGGATCCGGGATTATCACCTTCTGAAAATTTCGAAAAACTCTATAAAAAATATAGAAAAGCCAAATCTGGTTTGAAGATTGTTCAGAATGAAATTGATGAACAGAACAATAAACTTTTAGTATTAAAAAACGAACTCGACAAACTATCCACAGAGAAGGATCCTGAGACATTCAAAAGGATTCTAAAGACAAATAAATCCAGCAAAGTGGTAGAAATAAAAAATAAAATTCCCGGAAAAGTGTTTTTTTCAGGAAATTTCCAAATAATTGTAGGAAAATCGGCAAAAGAAAACGATAATTTATTAAGAAGATTTGTAAGGGGAAATGACTATTGGCTTCATACCCGTGATTTCCCGGGGGCGTATGTGTTTATAAAAAATATTTCAGGGCAGAGTATCCCCCTGGAAACCCTGCTGGATGCCGGAAATCTTGCACTTTACTTTAGCAAGGGCAGAAACAGCGGCAAAGGTGAGCTCTACTATACCCGGGTAAAATATCTGAAAAGAGCAAAAAATACTAAGATCGGAACAGTTCTTCCAACTCAAGAGAAAAATCTATCGATAAAGATTGATCCTGAACGAATTAGAAGACTCACGATCAGGGAAACCTGAGGAGTAATTTTCTGGAAATGCACAATCCTATTGTTAACGGCTTATTTTACCCCGATGATAAAAGGACTCTGGGACTTGCAATAGATCATCTCATTGATTCGGCAAAAAATGAGCCTTCCGATTCTATAGCCATTATCTCTCCCCATGCCGGCTTAAAATATTCCGGAAAATATGCGGGTGAAGCTTTCAATTCGGTACGTCTCAGAAAAATAAAGACAGTTATTGTCGCGGGTCCGGTTCACCGGGAATTCAGCGATTCTCTCTATTTACCCGAATCAAGCCGTTTTAGAACAATCGAAGGTAAAGTTGACATTGACGTAGATTTTATTAATAATGTGGGAAAAAATTGTCATCAAATAGAGAGATCGAATATACCCTACTATGAGGAACACTCAATAGAAATGCAGTTAATATTTATCAAACATCTTTTTCCTGATGCCGGCGTTGTGCCAATTCTTTGCGGCTCCCCCTCTGGCAGTAATATAAAAGACATGAAAAAAATATTTGATTACGGCCTGAAAAATCTTGAAGACGAAATCCTTATTGTTATTTCGTCAAATCTCTCCGCCTACCTTCCCTTTGATAAAGCAAAGATGGATTCCGAAAAATCGCTTGAATACATAAGAGAAAAAAACTGGAAAACACTTATGGACAGGTATCGTAAAAAAAAGATAACTATGTGTGGAGCAGCCTGTATTTCTGCCTTCCTGAAAAGTGCCAATTCCAGGGTAGATGCCAGGATAATAAATACCGGAACCTCAAATCTTATTTTTAAGAATAATGACAGCTGTGTTTTTTACGGATCTGTTTCCTTCAATCTCAAACAAAAAGGATTAGCTAATGAGTGATTTTTACATAACCGATAACGAAAAAATTATACTGCTGCAAACTGCGAGAACTGCAATCAACTCGAAACTCTATAATATTGATGCTGACTACAAAACAGGAACGGGTACACTTCTTCAATCCTGCGGAGCCTTTGTTACTCTCCATATTGGAAATAAACTAAGGGGATGCATAGGTTATATGACAGGCATTAAGCCGATTATCGAGGCGGTAAAAGAACTGGCGGTCTCAAGTGCCTTCAACGACCGTAGATTCCCTCCCCTCGAAAAGGGAGAATTCGAAAAAATTGATATCGAGATCTCGGTTCTCTCGCCGTTAAAGCCGGTTAACTCAATAAATGAAATAGAAATTGGAAAACATGGTATTTATCTAAGAAAAGGATTTAACACAGGCGTTCTGCTTCCACAGGTGGCTGTAGAACAAAACTGGGATCTCAATACTTTCCTGACACATACCTGCTATAAAGCAGGATTGCCCGGAGATGCGTGGCAGGATGGAAACGCTGATATATCAATCTTTTCTTCAGTAATCTTCAGCGAAAAAGAAATGAAATTAGGGAAAAATTAAAAGTTGTTATCGACAAATTTATTTATTTTTTCCCGTATTTTCGACCTGTCATCCGCATCATACCAGTTAACCCCCGGAAGCTTTTTAAAAAAAGTCATCTGCCTTTTGGCGTAATGTCTTGAGTTCAGCTTTATCCGGTCTTTTAAACCTGGAAAAGAAAGGCATCCGCTTTTCGCCATTAAAAAAAATTCCTTATATCCAATTCCACGCATTCCCGGATCTTCTTCCTTATAACCCATCTTTATGAGATTTCTAATTTCTTCGATCAGCCCCTTCTTAAACATATCCTCAACACGATAATCTATCCTCCTGTATAGAATATCCCTGTCCCTCCTTATACCAATTGTTAAAAATGTGTACTTTCCCCTTATCTCTTCCGGAGGTTTAAAAGAAGAGAGGGGTCTGCCCGTTCCATTGTAGATTTCCATGGCTCTGATTATTCTGTAGGTATCATTTGAAGATATTTTTTTTGCAGTCTCAGGGTCAATTTTTACCAGCTTTTCATAGATCCTCGAAATGCCCTTTTTCCTGAATTCATCAAGAAGCTCCTTCCGTACCGAGTCCTCTATTTTTGGAACAGGGGGTAATCCGAATAAAAAATTCTTGAAATAAAAAGCAGTTCCGCCGGAGACAACGGGGATCTTGCCCCTGTCTATTATCCTGCGCACCAGTTTATCGGAAGCTGTGACGAAATTTCCGGAATCAAACTGTTTATCAGGATCCACCACACTTATTAGATAATGGGGGAGATATTCAAGCGTTTTTTTATCCGGTTTTGAAGTTCCTATATCAAGATACCTGTAGACCTGCATGGAATCCGCATTTATCACCTCGCCCCTATCATGGAACTCTTTTAGCAAAAAATCCGTCTTCCCCACTGCCGTAGATCCAAAAAACAATATTACAGGCAGCTTCATAATAATTATTCTTCTATTCTAAATTCAACCTTTTTAACCAGTATCTGCTTTATCGCAGTTGAAACCACCTTTCCCTCATTCTTCTGTATTTCATCTTCATTTGTCAATGTAATCTGAAGCGCCCTTCTAATAGCCGCACAGGTCATAATATACGAGTTATCCGAATTATCAAGTAATTTATCCAGAGGAATAATCATTCTTAAATCTCCCAGAGTTTTTAGGTTGAGGGGGAAGTGTATCAAATAAAATCATTCTTGTAAAGCTTTGACAGCCTTTACAATAATATCGGTGACCTGAAACTGATTATTATTTTCCGTATCGATTACTAAATCAGCGAAATCAAATACGGAATTATCAATATTGTATAAATTGATATATCTTTCCCTGTCGCGTTTATCCCTGTCATTTGTGCTCTTTATAACATCCTCCAGTTTTCCGCCTTCCCTTTCCCTGATCCTTTCCGCCCTGACTTCAGGATGAGCCGTTAGATAAACTTTTAAATCCGCATCTTTTAGTATCCATATTGCCAGACGTGAACCGAGAACACAGTTTCCAGGTGCAGCAAGCTTTACCAATTTTTTATCGAGTTCTATGTCATATTCCGTACTTTTCTCGGCCATTTCGCAGAATTCGCTAAAGGAAACCCCCATCTCTTCGGCAATATCATGGAAGGTGTAGTTTATATGATGTAAACCAAGTTCTTCGGCGACCATTCTTGATACTGTTGAATTCCCGCACCCGCTTTTTCCGGAAATTGCTATTTTCACTCTATTCAACATTCCTGAGCTGCTCCCTGATATCCTCAATTGCATTTTTAATCTCGATAACCGCCTGATTAATCTGAATCATTATGCTTTTTGACCCAATTGTATTGATTTCTCTATTAAGTTCCTGGCATATAAAATCCAGCTTTTTCCCACCACTATTTTTGTTACTCATTTCGCTCTCAAAACCTGCTATATGGGTTTTTATTCTATGCACCTCTTCATTTATGCCGTATTTCATTAAGAGTATTGCTATTTCCGAATAAATTCGGGGTTCGTGAATAGGGGATTCTTCAAGCCCCTTAAACCTTTCAAGTATGTCCGATTTTAGTTTTTCCTCCAGATGCAACACATTATCCGAAATGATCTCCATCCGATTTTTAATTATTTCAATCTTTTTTTTGATATCTTTCTCTGTTGCCCTGCCTTCCAGAATACGCATTCTCTCGTAACTGTCAAAAACATCTTCAAGAAGCGGAAAAAATAGAAGTGAAAAATTCTCTATATCAAATAATTTCTCCGATTTAAATATTCCATCCATTTCCAGGAGATGGGAGAGACCCAAATCATCTTTTACGGCATTTTCTTCTGCAAGATCTTTGAGTTCTTTAAGAAGATTTATACTATTTTTAACCACTCCAGGATCAAGAATAAAAGATAAATCTTCCCGGGTTTCCACTATTTTTAGATATAATTCTATTCTGCCCCTTTTTATGTTTTTTAATATAAACTCACGTATTTTTGGTTCAAGACGATTAATATATGAGGGAATTCTAAGATTAATATCAAGATATCTATTATTGAAGGATTTTAATTCCAGAATTATATGAATATTTTCATCCTGATATTCTTTGTAGGCGTATCCCGTCATACTTTTCATTCTTTTCCACCTATCAAATCCAGGAGTTTTTTCCCCAGCTTCCAGTTGTCCCCGGCACCCATCGTTATAAAAATATCTCCTTTTTTTAATTCACTTTTACAATAGTCAATTGAATCAAACAATTCATCAAAATAGACTACATCGCGAAAATTCTTTTTGACCTCATTATAGAGGTCAATGCCGCGAATATTACCGGTGTTTTTTTCCCTCGCAGAAGCGTATATTTTATGCAGAATAACGGTATCTGAATATTTAAATGCCTCTCCGAATTCCTTTAATAATGCAGAGGTTCTCGAATAGGTATGGGGCATAAAATCGACTATCAGCCTTCTTCCGGGATAATACTTTCTGATACCCTGAAGAGTCTTGCTAAGAGCAGTAGGATGGTGGGCATAATCATCAATAAACAGCACACCCTTTTTTTCTCCTATTATTTCGTACCTTCTTTTACTTCCGGAGAAATCCACAAGAGCATTTGAAATTCTTTCCATATCCCTCCCGGAAACCATATTCCCCTCTTTTTCGATAATGGAAACTATTAGAGCAACAGCCGCAACGGCATTAAGAGCGGAATGCTTTCCAGGTATTCTAATTTTAAATTCATTCCTGAACCCGCTGATTCTAAAAGATGATTCTCCGCATTTTACCAAATACTTTTCCAGCCTGTATCTTCCCGAAGCCTTTTCGCCATAGGGTATCCGGATTACATCCCCGCGGATTTTTCCGGCTCGCCCGGCTGCATCTACAGCCCCGGGATCATCAGCACAATATATTAATTCCCCATTACGGGGTAATCTCTCGATGTAGGATACAAAAGCCGTAACTATATCTTCATAGTCACTAAAATAATCCGGATGATCGGGTTCCACACTGGTAAGAACAATCCTGTCAGGACAGAAAGACATAAAGTGACGCATATACTCACATGTTTCGGCAATAAAATATTTATCCCCCAAATTTATTGTCGAGCGATTTCCAAATGATGGAACCGCAGAACCGACAAGAACCGATCCCGGTATAGAAAGGTTTTTCAGTATTGTTCCAACCATTGCTGTGGTTGTGGTTTTCCCATGGACACCCGCAATTCCACTTGAATCGGATAAGGCGGAAATTAGCCCCAGCATCCCGGAATATTCTATACAGGGGATGTTCCTTTTACAGGCCTCTACCAATTCGGGATTTTTACTTTTACTGTGCGCTGAAGAAAAAACAACAACATCGATATCATCCCCGATGTTTTCCC
>CAZEKV010000003.1:0-12438 GCA_964512945.1 uncultured Spirochaetales bacterium
TCCGGCGAAGGGAATAATCCTTTTGCAAATAGCGGCGGCTCTTTTGTAAGCTGGGGGCCAGGTGAACCGGCCGCCCGGAAGGGAAACCAGCGCGCCCAGTTTAAAACCGGCCTCTACTACTTCGGAGCGAGGTATCTTGATACGAGGACAGGCCGGTGGATCGGGTGTGACCCCCTCGGCCCGGAGCTGGCGAATCCCGGACGTGAGGGCTATTCGGTATTGGAAGGAACTAACTGGTACGGGTATTGCAGCAATAATCCGATTAATTATTCCGACCCGACGGGGCTATTTAATTGGGACACCTTTGAAGTGACCGAAGGAGATACTTTGTCCGAAATTGTTTCTAAGGCAAATGAAATTGCAGGTACAGATTATACCGTGAATGAAATTGCAGAATTAAATGGTATAAAGAACCCTGATTTGATTCATCCAGGGGATTGGGTTGCTCTTCCTGATGATGTATTTGATGCGGTACATCCGGAAAAAACAATTAACCTTGACTTAGAAGAATGACGAAAACTATTTAATGATACTATTAATGAAATTAATAGTGCAAATGAAGGTGTTGTAAAGGTTTGTAACCAGATAATAGGTTACAGTGAAATGACAGCAGGGTTGGGCGTTAGTACAACCGGGGTTGTCGTTGGAACTGTTCAACCGGAGGCTGTACAAGCTGCCTGGAGCCTTGTACTTGCTGGTCTTTATATAATGGCGGATGGAGCCTGTCGTGCTTCGAATCTTAATACCTCAGGTGAATCAATTCTGGATGAATTATTTCTACCGCCAGGGAGTCCTTCGGCCTGGTAATTGAGGTAATAGAATACATATGGGTAATGAATTGTGTTATTAAAGGAAAAGAGGAATATAATGGAAATATATAGACTTTCGGATAAGGGTAAAAAGAAGTTTACAATAAAAACGGCTACTATTTTTTTTATAAAATGTTTAGTTTTTGGACTTTTCCTATTTTTGATCACTCAAAATCGTATAGGTGATAAAATCCAGGTAGGAATTCTCATTTTTATAGGAATTGGAATTATTTTCTATATTATATTTTTTGGCATTGTTTTTTCATATTCTTTCGCACTGAAAAGATCTCAGACAAGATATATTATAACAGATAAAGATATCCAGGAGATGACAGTTGATAATAAGGTAATTCGGTTGGTAAAGCGATTTTCTAAGGCTATCCTGTTCAAATCAGGTGATCTGCTTCTATTAGATAAAAAAAATAGGAGAAAGATGTTAATACCAATGGAAGTTGAAAAAAGAGAAGTGCTCATTGAAACTTTATCTACCGATATGGATGTTCAGCGAATTGGTATACTAAAAGGTTATTATTTAGAAATCATTGAGATATTAGGCCCATTATTGTCTGGAACTTATTTGCTATTCTGGTCACAAAGTTTGTTACTCAGCATTATTGGAATATCGGGAGTCATATTGAATATTATATATTTCTTAATAAGTATTCAGTATAGAAACTCAATAAGTAATAAACTAGATGAAGGCTTTCGATATTTCTTGTTGAGTGGAATTGTCATTCTGAATTTAGCCGCACCATATTTTATATAACTCCTATCTGCAGCCGACCAAATTCTGACTATCTGTCCGCCAGCACTCTTCCCCCGCCCCGCCTGCGGGGGGCGGGTTTTAAATAAAGCTTCCGAAAAAAAATAATTGAACAAAAAATCCATAAATGGTATAATTATTTTAAAGATGAACCCGGAAAGCAGGCGCTTAAAAAAACTATTATATTTAGACACCCTTATAAAAATAAACGCTTTTTTCCGTGAAGCCGCCGCGGAGGTTCTTTACGGGGTTTATTTCACAGCAGATTTTTTCGGCAAAGAAAACAACCCTCCAATAAACAGCACCGCCTCTTTTCCCGCCCGGCAGGATGGAGAATCCGCAGGGCATCGCGCCCAGTTTGAAACCGGCCTCTACTACTTCGGAGCAAGGTATCTTGATACGAGGACAAGCCGGTGGATCGGGTGTGACCCCCTCGGGCCGGAGCTGGCGAATCCCGGGCGTGAGGGCTATTCTGTTCTCGAAGGAACTAACTGGTACGGGTATTGTAGCAATAATCCGATTAATTATTCTGACCCGATGGGGCTTATGGATGAAAGTCTCGGTTATCATGGGAAGGAATATTCGGAGTTTAAGAATAAGAAAGATGTAGAAAAAAATGGAGCTTGGGATATTGAGAATGAATGGAATGACGATTATATTCGAAAATATAATGATTATGTAAGTAGACAAATTGATGCATACGAAGCAAGTAGTGCCGAGTTTACTTGTGAGGATTTAGCGTTAAATTTACTGATTGATTTTGCTTCAGCAAATAATTTACCTGTTCAAATCACAAACAATAGTGGTCTTTTTGGGGCAAAGAAAACATATGATGCTGCAAGTAAAAGGTTTAATTCTGTAGATGAATATAAGAATGCTGTAATGAAGACGACAGGTGCAAATGATTTAATGAATAATACCATTGCTATTTCTTCTGGTGGTGTTGGTGATATGATTCTCTTAGATACTGGTTCTCCAACAGGTTCCCATGACGGAATAATGAGTCATACTCAAATCATTACAGGATTTAACTTCGTTAGTGCTCAAATGTTTATTGCTCAGGGAAATACAAAAGATTCTGGAAGCGATAATCCACAAAGTGAAAATTATATTGGAACAACAATTCAAACAGCTACATATGGTATTCTGTCGGGAAATTACCAAAGAGAAAGTAATCCTCCAGTTTCTAATGCATTAACGACTTTTGGTGCTGTATATAGGCAATGGAATTTCTTAGGAATGAATCAATAAGGGGAAATATATGACAAGAATCATTTTCTTAATTATAACTATCTTGTTTTTTTTGGGGTGCTCCAATCAAACAATGGATATAACTAATTGCATAAATCTTGAAATTAAAAAAGCAGATTGTTTAGGGATTGATAAACAATTAAAAGAAATTGGTTTTAAGTATGCTAAAAGATTTACAACATTTTTAATATATGAAACAAGGATGCTAAATAATACTTTTTTTATTGAGTGTCATGAGAATAACAAATCTTTTTTTGATTACATACTTTTTCGTATTAAAGATAAAATAAACGACCAATATGTAATAGACACATTGATACCATATTTGGTAGAACAATATGGCAATTTTGAAGACACTGATTTTGATGTGACAAAAATATCTTCTTTTTGGAATGAAGGAACACTGAAAGCAAAAACCTGGGAACTTGAAGACAGACGAATATATCTGTTAGAAAATTTCTTTGATAAATCAATAAACTTGAATTTGGACTTAATGTATATAGAAATCAAATAATCAGAAATAGCGGGTATGATGAAAGCTCATGGCCTATGATTGCGAATGTTGGTGACGAAAATGGAATAAAATCAGTTCATGAGGTTTTTTCAGGTGAAGGGTATGGAGCAGATAACTGTAGCCGGCCAAATTCTGACTATCTGTCCGCCAACACTCTTCCCCCGCCCCCGGGGTGGGTTTTAAATAAAGCCTCCGAAAAAAAATAATTGAACAAACAATCCATAAATGATATAATCATTTCAAAATGAATCCAGAAAGCAGGCGCATAAAAAAACTATTATATTTAGACACCCTTATAAAAATAAACGCTTTTTGCCGTGAGGCCGTCGCAGAGGTTCTTTGCGGGGTTTATTTCACAGCAGATTTTTTCGGCAAAGAAAACAACCCTCCAATAAACAGCACCGCCTCTTTTCCCGCCCGGCCGGTGGATGAGCCCAGATCCGATTATGGATGGAGTAATATAAGAACGGGGGAAATCAAGTTCAGCATTTTATCGGTTGGCTATCAGCGGGATGGCATGGTAATTCTTTTATTGTATTCCTTGACAGGTATAGGAATGACACATTCCAGATAGACTTATGGCGAATGAAGCTATAAGTGCGGCACGTATTTTAAGGAATATTTTTAGTTCAAAAAAAATATCAGGAAGGATTATAAGAAAACATGTTAAAGAGCAAAATAGATGTAAAACTTACAATATTGGTGATATTATTTTCATGCTCCTTTTTTAGTTGTATAAAGTTAATATCATACAAGAAAATTATTGTCTCAAGAAATCCAGATTTAAATTATCATTTTATGAATTTTTCATTGTATACAAAAGAAAAATTGTATAATAAAAAGAACATATTGAGTGGATATTTTTTTTCAAAACGATATAAAAATGAAATAATTAATACATATAAAAATGTATTAATGAAAAATGATATTTTAGAACTTCATTATATGAAAAAGACTAGAGAGGCTTTTGTTTTATATTATTTATATTATAAGTATGTAACGACAGAGCATGGAAATTATATAAAGGCAAAGGAATTAGTTTTTGACAATATTAGTAGTAGGATTAAAAATAATTTTAAAGTTTTTGATATAGGTGGTGTTTTCAAAAATTATTCTTTTATTATGGATGATTTAATTTTCAGGATGAGTACTCCGGCAAATGATACAAAAAATAAAAGATATATTATTGAAATATATTTCTATGATGGAGTTTTGGTGAATAATGATTAGCTGGACAGTAATAGCATGAACAGTAATGGTATTCACCTGACAATTAAAACCATCACCCTCTGCAGCCATCCCGCCCCCGGGGGAGGGTTTTAAATAAAGTCTCCAAAAAAATAATTGAACAAACAATCCATAAATGAGACAATTATTTCGGGAATCTTAACAAAAAGGAGGAATAATAGCATGAGAAGATGTATTGTATTATTTCTTTTATCATTGTCATTGGGAAGTTGTTTATCTGAGCAAAGAACAAAAATATCACTTTACTACACAAATGAAGACGGCTATGTCCATTTATATAGATACATAGATACAGAAAAAGAAGAACTACTAGAAAGTGTATTGATAGAATTTTTCAAAGGGGCTTCAAAAAAGGAAAAGGAAAAGTATGGAATTGATATAAAAATTCCTGAAGGCTCAAGATTAAACAGTGTAAAAAGATATAATGATTCCCGGATTATTTTTGTTGATATATCTATTCAATATTCAAACGTCGGTGGAAGTAGAATGGAAGAATTATTCCTATCAATTCTTTCAAAAACTATTTTGGCGAATACTGATGACTATGTTTTTTTAAAAGTGGATGGCGAATTT
This sequence comes from uncultured Spirochaetales bacterium, assembly GCA_964512945.1. Lineage (GTDB taxonomy): Bacteria > Spirochaetota > Spirochaetia > CAZEKV01 > CAZEKV01 > CAZEKV01. Next base: position 5,159 of record CAZEKV010000003.1, read on the forward strand.
GTTACTGATTGGGGATCAGAGGGAATAGGTGGACAATTTCAGCCTTTAGAAGTGTATAATTTTGAATATTTTGATGAACAAAAGTAAGCGTCAGATTAACCCCTCCTGTTTGAAAAATCGACTTCCCGGATAATTACCTCCAGAAAACGGGAGCGGCTGCTATTGCTGTGAAGAAAAAATCGGACATTTATTGAAAACACCATTTGTTCCGGGAAAAAAACCGGTTATTTTTGGAATCGCCTCATGGCGCTAAAGCTTCACTCTCTGGGTTGGATTTACAATAAGTCAATGCATTTTATTGACTTATTGCCTGGAGAATTGTATGCTCCAGGAGAAACTAACAAAATAACGGGTTGTTTGTAAAGAGGATAAAAATATGAAAAAAATTAACAGACCGCTTTTTTTCTACTTCCTGTTCATTATTTTTAACCTTTCAGCATCTCTCTCAATTTCTCAGGCAGCTGAATTTGATACCATAGCTGTTCCTTCCTTGACGGATTCAGGCATGGACGTTTGGTATAAAACCCAATCCAGCACCGCCTCGTGCATTCATAAAGCCTCAACTGTGTATCAAGATCAGACGTTCAACGTGTTTATTTTCTTCAGAGGTTATTCCACTGACAAGAACAATAATTTGCACATAAGATACGATTTCCAGATCTATGATCCGGATGGAAACCCAACCGACGATAGGGCAGCGGATCTTCTTGCTTATCAAGGCCCTGTGGGCAACCCCAAGAATATAATACTCAGCCAACAGCGTGTGGCAGTTGTCTTCACGGAAAAATACCAGCCGGGGGTATATAAAATCAAAGTAACAGCCTATGATAAAAATTCAGGGAAAACTGTTACTTCAGAAACCCCGATTGAATTAATTCCGTTTGAGTTGCCCGAAGATTTCAAGTCAGAGCAGGAAGAAACAGAATGGGTAATGGGCTATTACAAAAACCCGACTCCGGTCAAAGCCATTAGCGGAGTCAAGGCACTTGTCAAACCTGATACTAAATGGGTTAATGACAATTTGTATGTCCTGGCGTTTTTCCGAAGAATTTTCTCTGATAACCCGTTTCTGTTCAAGAATATCGCAAGTCTCTTTACCACTTTCTCAGAGGAAGACCAAAAAAAGTTTTTACTCATTTCCGCCATTTCTGGCGATTCACTTCTTGCCTCTTCCATAACCGGTAAAAATAAAAAGAAACTGAAAAAGTTTTATAATGTTGCCGGAAAAATAGAGATCCCCGGTACAGATGGAGAAATTATTTCTGCGATCCAGCTGGATATTCTCTGGACTAGTTTTTTTACAACGGGGAAGTATAACCCAATAAGGAAAATAGTTAGTGCTCTTGCCCTCATGAAATATGAAGGCAATCTTGACAAAATCAAGAAAGGAAAAATTAAAATAACCGGAGAGATAGAGCGGGGTGCCTATCTTGAAGCCGTATACACTTCAGCTGTCTGGTCATTAATAAGCAACTGCGAACAAATACCTCTGGTTTTCAATTACTGTATTTTTATATATGAGAATGAACCACTGGATGAAAATATAAAAAATAAGCTTGGTTCAATTTTGAATATTGCACAAAAAAAAATTAACGAAAAAAAGGAATCGGGCAATAAATAGTCATAACAAATGAAAAAACTATAATTATTCGCGGAAGTTACAGAAAGGCGAGCCCTGTACAGAAACCTTCTCCAGAAAGCCCCGGGATAAATAGACGTATGATGTTAATTCTATTAGCGCGGAAAGGCGAAATTTAGTACTTAGAAGATTTTGCTATAATCCTGAAGACAAAATCCAGATAATTCATTATACTTTGAGAAGAGCAGGTTTTGTTCAGAATTGCTTCTCTTTAGAGCATGTATAGAACGGGTTCTGGTTTAACCAGAAAAAAATGAATCGGGAGAGTACCATGATAATCCTTACCCTTAACTGCGGAAGTTCATCGCTGAAATACCAGTTGTATAACTGGAAGGAAAAAGAGATCCTGGCAAACGGAATAGTCGAAAGAATAGGTATCGGAGACTCCTTCATCAAGCATACCGCCGGGAAAAAAGGCAAATACAAAAAAAATCAGGAATGTCCCACGCATAAAGAGGCTATTGAGCTTATGCTAAAAACGATTATGGATAAGACTTACGGGGTCATCGGAGATTTATCTGACATAAAGGCGGCCGGACACAGGGTCGTCCACGGGGGGGAGGAATTCTCTAAATCCGTCTTAATAACCGATAGTGTAATATCGGCTTTTAAAAAAGTCCAGGATTTGAGTCCCCTGCATAATCCTGCAAATATTATGGGTATAGAGTCGGCACAAAAGGTTCTTTCAAATATACCCCATTGTGCGATTATTGATACGGCCTGGCACCAAACTATGCCGGAAGAGGCTTATCTCTACGCTCTACCCTATGAGTGGTACACTAAATACGGAGTCAGGAAATATGGTTTTCATGGAACCTCTTTTCTCTTCACGGCAAAACGAGCAGCCGTTCTTCTTAAACGCAAAACCTTCGATACCAATCTTATCATTGCCCATATTGGGAATGGCTCCAGCATCAACGCCGTTAAAAATGGGGTCTCGGTTGATACATCCATGGGACTGGCCCCCCTCGAGGGTCTGATTATGGGAACAAGATGCGGGGATATTGATCCTGCCATTCCCTTCTACATAATGGATAAAACAAAAACATCCCCGGAAGAAATGGAAAAAATACTGAATAAAAAAAGCGGAGTTTTCGGAATAACTCAAAAATGGATTGACCGCCGTGAGATAGAGATTGAAGCGGAGAAGGGAAACGAAAGAGCGGTATTGTCGGAAAAAATGGAGGCATACAGAATCCGAAAATATATTGGAGCATATATGGCCGTCCTCGGGAGGGTCGACGCTGTTGTCTTTACTGCAGGAGTGGGAGAAATGGGGGCTTCAATCAGAAAATACGTCCTTTCCGATATGGATGAACACGGGATTATTCTCGACCCCGAAAAGAACAAACTGGCTATGACACGTAATGCTGAAACGGAAATCTCAAAAGACGGATCCAGGACAAAGATATTCGTAATACCAACCGATGAAGAACTTGTAATGACCGAAGACACCCATGCCTTGCTGGAGGGCAGATACGACATCCATACAAATTTCACATATTCCTTTCAGAACAAAGGCTACGTAAACAAGGAACGCCGGAGAGGCTTAGAGGAAGACCTCGAAAAGCTTCCGGAACTAAAACGCATCCTGGCCGATAGTACCTATTTCTGACAGGTACTATCAAAGACATCTGCAGCCGCCCTGTCACCCTTCAAGTGTCTGATAATTTCTACGGCAAACTCAGCGGCAGTACCGGGAGCCTGACTGGTTATTATATTACCGTCAACCACAACCCTTTTATTAATATAAACAGTACTGGTAAATGCAGCCTCGCATCCGGGGTAGCAAGTCGCTTTTTTAGCATCGAGAATCCCAATTTTTGAAAGAACCTCGGCGGGGGCTGCACAAATCGCAGCAACAAGCCTGTTCCTGTCATAAAGTGTTTTAATAAGTGAAACTGCCTTCTCCGAATTAGCAACGTTTACCGAACCAGGCATGCCCCCGGGGATTATAATCCCATCGAGATCTTCCGGTAAATTGTCAATCCCCGTATCGGTTAGTATTTTTATGCCGTGGGCTCCCGTAATTTCTCTGCTTCCAATCCCTGCCGTTATTACCTCGATACCAGCCCGCCTTAGAAAATCAACCGGCGTAACAGCTTCCACTTCTTCAAATCCATATGCAAATAATACAGCAACCTTTTTCATTACTTCCCCCTGGATTAATTTTAATAGGTATTATAGATTTATGTAAGTATACGAATATACCATAATTATGAAAAGCATCCTGACTGAACCCCGGAGGGTTGTATTCTTTATAGAAAGACTTTACGAAACCTCCCCCGACCCGGTAGTATAAGTATCAATACTTAAGCTGAATCCTTTTTGAGGAGTTTTTTTTGAGATTTTTGTTAATTATGTTTTCAGTCATATTACTGTCCGGCTGTCTCTCTTCACCATCATCCAGGCCTGGAAATATTATCAAAAAATACATAAAAAAAATGACTCTCGAGGAAAAGATCGGTCAGTTGTTCATTCTGGCTATCCGCAGGGATAAACACGGGAATTTTTGCAGATACTTTAACTCAGATATCGAGGATATCCTGTACAAATATAAACCGGGGGGAATAGTTCTCTTCAACGAAAATCTCTATTCAATATCACAGCTCAAAAGATTCATCCTCGACATCCAGAATTCAAGCAGAATTCCCATGTTTATCGCAATTGATGAAGAAGGCGGAAAAATAAGCCGCCTGAACCGAAACAGAAATTTTCATACTACAACTATTCCATCAGGAAGGGTTATCGGCCGGAAAAATGATGCTGAATCAGCCGTTATAGTCGGAACAATAATTGGAAAAGAACTTAGATCCCTTGGAATAAATATGGATTTTGCACCGGTAGCTGATATCAATACAAACCCCGGAAATCCTGTAATCGGAACGAGGGCATATGGATCGAATCCCGAAATCGTCTCAAAAATCAGTACCGCAGTAACGGAAGGCCTCCAGGGAGAGAACGTATGCTCGGTAATAAAACATTTCCCCGGGCATGGAGACACCTTTTCGGATCCCCATAAAGGAACAGCCCTTGTTTTTCATACCCTTGAACGCCTCTATCGATGCGAGTTTCTGCCTTTTAAGGCGGGAATCAAAAAGGGGGTCGACGGGATAATGACAGCCCATATACTACTGCCAAAAATAACGGGAAATAGAATCCCCGCTACTTTTTCAAGATATCTTTTAACAGATATCTTAAGAACCAAATTAAAATATGAGGGCCTAATAATTACAGACTCTTTAACCATGAAGGCCGTCTCCAATCAATGGACATCGGATAAAGCCGCATTAATGGCAATTGAAGCCGGGGTTGATATTATCCTTATGCCTGAATCCCCCGAAAAAGCCTATAATGCTGTCCTGAGAGCAGTAAGGAACGGGGAAATATCCATAAAAAGAATTGATGCATCCATAATAAGGATATTGAAAGCCAAATTAAAAAGGAAAATTCTCTATCCTGATAAGACCGAGATGGATCCTGAGGAGATACTGGGATGCAAAGAACATAAAAGAAATATCGCAGAATTATTTTCGAAGTAATCAGATAGAGTGAAATTATCCGGGCCGTCCCGTTTGATATGAAATTTCATATCAAATGCCGGCCTGGAAAATATTTATTCAGGTCAATTTAAATTCCGTATTACCTATTTTTATTGAGTCCCCGATATTTATTTTCTTTGTCTCGCCTTTTTTAAGGGGATTATTATTGAGATATGTGTTGTTCATACTGTTTAAATCACGGATATAATATATGCCTTCAATAAACTCAATAACGGCATGCCTTCTGGAAACAAGAGAATCAAAATCCAGGACAATATCGTTTCCTTCGCTCCTTCCGATAGATATCTTTTTCTTTGCGGTAACTTCCCGATTCTTGAATTTTAATCTGATGTTTTTCTTTCCCGTACTTTTTTTTCTATTTTTTCCCTCATTGCTTCTTTTGTAAATTGTAGTATCCATACAATGATTTTATAAAAAAAAATATATTTTATCAATCCATAAGGCAAACGAACCCTCCGGGAGGTACCGAGCGACAAGAGATCTCCAAAACTATCCCGATTTTCTATGCTGAAATTCACTCAGACAGCTGGATTCTTACTACGTGGCATCTATTATGTAATCGTCATTTCTATGTATTAAAAGCTGGCCCTGTCCCTCAAGAAGTTTTAAATAATCAAGAAAATCCTTTGTTGACTTATTTACCTCGGACTTTCTCATCACGCCGAGACGAATGGATTCATCCTCGATTAAATATCTCCTCCTTGATGATACAGAATTCATAAGGCGGTTTTTTACCTTTTCAGTCTTTCCCTTCAATATGATTGCAATTTCCCTGTCTGCGTAATCCCGCATCACTTTTTCAAGATCCTGATTCTCAATCATAAAAATTATATCTATCGTATAAAGTTTATCTTTTATCTCTCTCGTTACCTCAGGATCCGCTTCTTCCAGACCCTTCAAGATCAATTCTTCATCCTCAATGTTCATGTGCTTCAAAATGCCTGCAAGAGTGGTGCTGCCGTCTATCTGTTCTGTCTCAATATCTCCCTGACTATGGAGTTTTTTTCTCAAAACCTCTTCTATACTGATGAGAACCTCGGGGTTAATTCTCTTCAAAGCCGCAATTTTTCTTACAATTTCTTTTTGAACCTCAGGTTCCATGGATTCAAGGATAAGAGACGCCTTTTTCGGTTCGAGATACGGAAGTATTACACTGATAACAGAACTCGATTCATCCTTTAGCAGGGGTAGAATCTGATGATATTCCAGCTCCATCATAAACCCAAATGGTTTTAAGCCCTCAAGCGGCAGGGCTTTTTTGAAAATATCATTGGCCTTTTCTTTCCCGAAGGCCGTTTCAAGAATATCCCTTGCAGTCTCAGCCCCCCCCGGAAACATCTCAATCTTCTTTTTGATAAGCCCGAATTCTTTTATTATCTGCTCAGCTTCCTCTCGTTCAATCCGGGTTATTCCCGCCATCTCCTTAAAAACACCCTCTACCTCGTCTTCTGTAAGATGTTTTAATACCTTTGCCGCTTCATCTTTACCAATGAGGAGAAGGAATTTCGCACTTTTCCGATATCCCGCATCACTTCTGGCAGTACGAATAAGCCCCTGTTTTTTGCTTTCGTTACTCAATTTAGCTTTTACAGCAGCCCGGCGCCCATGTTCATCCCCGCCTTCTGTTTCTCTTTTTCCGTCCTCGCCTGAATCAGACAATTTCTCACCGGCAAGGGGTTTCTGATTAAAGAGTGTTTGAGTAGGCCTCGCCTTAAGAGATTGGGAAAGTCTTTCTTTTTTAGTTACTGCGGCTTTTGAAATATCAACACTATCAGAAAGGGTTTTAAATCTATAGGGTTTTGTTTTCCCCTCTCCGCTTTTATCAAACTTTTTTTTATGCTTTTGCCCTGTCTTCTTGCTTTTCGGGGCTCCATCCATAACCGCTCTATATACTTCTATTCCATCCTTTTTTTTCTTCCCCATAGAAACATAATAGCAATGGAAAGAGTTGTGGTCAATCTCCAAAATAGAGATAAATCTATTGACATTTTATCAGGCACATTATATAAATACCGGAATGTTGCCGCTGTAGCTCAGTCGGTAGAGCAGAGGACTGAAAATCCTCGTGTCAACAGTTC
>CAZEKV010000003.1:12538-37705 GCA_964512945.1 uncultured Spirochaetales bacterium
CCGCTGTAGCTCAGTCGGTAGAGCAGAGGACTGAAAATCCTCGTGTCAACAGTTCAATTCTGTTCGGCGGCACAAAGGCCATCTTTATCGGATGGTCTTTTTTAATGCATAAATCCGGCAAAAACCATAACAACTCTGCTCGTAAAAGGGAATCCGCTTTTCAAAATAACTATTTTTTTACAGATTCAAAGATGTAAAAGGAATTGGGTTCACCGCAGATATAGAGTCTGCCGCTGTTATCAAAACTTACTCCCTCCGCCTGTTTTATTATCCCCTTTAGATTCAGTTTTCCGTATTCGCGGCCGTTTCCGTCTGTCTCAATTAAAACAGATGATTCATGACTCAGGATATAGTACCTGTCTTTAACAAAATTTACCCCGGAAACATCCAGCAGCCCCTGAGGTTTTTTCTCCAGATCCCACGGGTTAGAAATAATAATTTGATTATCAAAAAAAGCTTTTATATTCAGTCTGTAAATTTTCTTCGGATTCTTCTCTTTTACACATAAAATATCCCCAGACCGAGGAGAATAATCTACCCCCTCTATCCCTGTGTTTCGCATGGATCTGGAACTTAAGGCGATTTTTTTTACATCCCTTCCGTGAATGGACTCCGTATACCGGTCAATATTCACCAGACAAACATTACTCCGTCCCTCTTCAACAAGCAGAAACCGCCCATCCCCGGCATATGAAATGTCCTCCGTATCGCGGAAGCCCGGGAGTTTTATCCTCTGAAAAATATTACCCTCTAAATCCGTTACAATAATCCTTGCCGGTCTGTTCTGTATAAAATACAATCTCTGATCATCGCTGTTAAAAGTTACACCCGAAAGGTTTCTTGCCTTTTTAAGATAAACAGGCCCCTTTACCAAAACATATGTATCTATAGACAGGGGATCCCTTCCGTCACCGGAATCGGAAAAAAGATAGGCAGGCGCCGGGGCAAGAAGAAATATTAGAAATACCATGAGTCTGTTTTTCATAATTTATCCACAAACAAAATCCATTATCTTTTAAACACTCTCCTCTTAACTAATAATAACCCTGAAGTAGCGTTTTTTCCCGGCCTTTAATATAATTTCACCATCTTTTACACAGGAAGCATCTATTGTACACTCTATATCATTTATCTTTTTCTCATTAACAGAAGCCCCATTCTGTAAGACAAGCCTTCTTGCCTCGCTCCTTGAACCGCAGAGATTGGTTCGTGTAAAAAGCTCTACAATATTTACGCCTGCTTTCAGCTCTTCTCCGGGGATGGTTATAGAGGGCATACCGCTTTTATCCTTTTCTCCATTACCAAAAGCGGATCTTGCAGCTCCCATGGCTTTTTCAGCTTCTTCTTTTCCATGAACGATAGCCGTCAGTTCAAAAGCCAGTTTTTCCTTCCCCCTGTTTATCTCCCTGTCTTTAAGACCTTCGTATTCGGCAATCTCCTCAAGGGGCATAAACGTAAATAATTTCAGAAATCTCACAACATCGGCATCGGCGGTATTCCTCCAGTACTGAAAGAATTCATAGGGACTGACGAGCCCTGGATCAAGAAAAACAGCCCCCTTTTCCGTTTTTCCCATTTTTTTCCCGTCCGAGCGTGTAATAAGGGGGGATGTAAGACCGAAGACCTCCACTCCATTCTTTCTTCTCACAAGATCCACACCCGCCACAATATTACCCCATTGATCATCGCCCCCCATTTGAAGCCTGCATCCGTATTCCCTGTTAAGAACAAGAAAGTCGTAGGACTGGAGTAACTGATAATTAAACTCGATAAAAGAAAGACCCGTCTCAAGGCGTTTCTTATATGTCTCAAAGCCAAGCATCCTGTTGACGGAAAATTGACTTCCTATATCCCTTAAAAAATCAATATAATTAAGATTCTTAAGCCAGTCGGCATTGTTTAGCAGGAGGGCATTTCCGCTCTCAAAGTCTATGAACCTGGAAATCTGCTTTTTAAACAATCCTGAATTTCTCTCTATATCCCCTTTTGTAAGAATCTTCCGCATCTCGGTCTTTCCCGAAGGATCGCCTATCATGGCCGTTCCCCCGCCCACAAGGGCAATCCCCCTGTGTCCCGCTCTGTTAAAATGAGCCATAGCAAAAAGCTGAAGCAGGTGTCCAACATGGAGGCTTATCCCTGTGGGGTCAAAACCGATATAGCAGGTTACTTTTTCGGAATCAAGAAGACGCTCGAGGCTGTCTATATCCGTACACTGCTTGAAGAACCCCCTTTCTTTGAGGGTCTTTACAACGGAATTCATGAATCTTTCCTCCTGTAATTCTTAATATTCTTTTTAATAACAGAAGGAATATCCTCAATCTTGATCCGCACCTGTTCCATAGAATCCCGCTCTCTTAGAGTAACGGTTCTATCCTTCTTTGTATCGTAATCTACAGTAACGCAAAAAGGTGTTCCTATCTCATCCTGCCGCCTGTATCTACGCCCTACCGCTCCGCTCTGATCATAGAAAGTAGAAAAGTCATCCATCAACCCCTTCGTTATATCCCGTGCAAGTTCCGCCAGACCGTCTTTTTTAACCAGGGGGAACACCGCAACGGTAACGGGGGCTATGGCAGGATGAAAACGCATTATATTCCTCGTCTCTTTTTCATTAACTTTCTCTTCATCATAGGCATCGGATAAAACCATAAGAAGGGTTCGTGTTAATCCCGCAGATGTCTCAATTACATAGGGAACATATCTTTCATGGCTTATCTCATCAAGATAATTAATATCCTTTCCGCTGAACTCTGCATGTCTTTTTAGATCGAAATCCGTCCTGTTATGAATTCCCTCAAGCTCCTGCCAGCCAAACGGGAACTCATACTCAATATCATAAGCGTCTTTCGCATAATGAGCCAGTTCATCCTCTCCATGGCGGTGAAAACGCAGTTTATTCTGTCTTACACCCAGCTTTCCGTAATACTCCCATCTCTGTTCCTTCCAGAAATCAAAGGCCGCTGTATCCTCACCTGGTTTGACAAAATACTGCATCTCCATCTGTTCAAATTCGCAGGTACGGAAAATAAAATTTTTGGATGTTATCTCATTTCTAAAGGCCTTTCCAATCTGAGCTATCCCGAAGGGGATTTTAACCCTGCTGGTCTGAACAACATTCTTAAAGTTTACAAATATTCCCTGGGCTGTTTCGGGTCTCAGATAGACAGCCCCGCCCCCATCTTCTACAGGACCGATCTGTGTTTTAAACATGAGATTAAACTGCCGGGGATCCGTAAGCTCCCCCCCGCAGTCGGGGCATTTTTTATTATCAAGAGCCTCTTTTTCCAGCTTATCGGCACGGAACCTATGTTTACACTGACGGCAGTCAACAAGGGGATCGGAAAAATTCTCTATATGCCCCGAGGCCTCCCAGACCTCCGGACGCATCATTATAGAAGCATCAAGCCCCACAATATTATCATACATCCGGGTCATCTCCTTCCACCAGAAATCCCGGATATTATTTTTCAGCTCAACTCCCAGGGGACCGTAATCCCATGCAGAGGCCAGCCCCCCGTATATTTCACTGGACTGGTAAACAAAACCCCGTCTCTTGCACAACGATACCAGTCCTTCCATAGTTAATCCTTTTCCCATATTACCATCCTTAATAAAATTCCCTGCACTATTTATCCGCCGCATAAAAACCCCTCAAAACAGGGCTTCTAAATCGACAAGCCTTTATTGAAACAGGGCTATAGCCTGATTTATTCTCTTTAAAACCCTCTCTTCTCCGAGAAGCCTGAATGAACCAAAAAGCGGGGGCGAAACACTCTTTCCCGTTATCGCCACCCTCAAAGGCATGAGAAGAGAGCCCAGTTTAACACCCAGATCTTCCGCCGTTTTCCTGAAAATATCCTCATTTTCCTCATCTGTCCTGGAAACAAAACCCTTAACAATCTCCCCTGCGGCTTTTAAAATCTCTATTGTCTTTGCCTCATCCACCTTCCTGGATACGAGATCCTCTTTAGGATACTCCAGATTATCCCTGAAGAGAAATTCGGACATCTCCGATACATCGGAAAGAAAATGAAGACGCTCCTTTATAAGGGGAATCATCCCATCAATTACACACATCTCTTCATCGGAAGGGGGAGACCCGACAACCCCATCTCTCTCAAGTATGGGTATAATACCCTCTTTCAGGCAGCTATTTTCCATTTTTCGGATATACTGACCGTTAAACCACTCAAGCTTCCTGTAATCAAATACCCCCCTGGCTTTATTTATCTTTTTTAGATCAAAAACCCCCTCAAGCTCCCTGAGGGTAAAAAACTCACGGCTGTCGTCAAAAGACCAGCCCAGGAGGGCTATATAATTAATCAAAGCCTCGGGAAGATAGCCCGAAGCCCTAAAATCTCTCACACTCGTAGAACCATGACGCTTGGATAATTTCTGTCCATCCTTCCCCATAACCATGGGAAGATGACAGTACTTTGGCACCTTCCATCCAAAAGAATTGTATAATAAAACATGAAGAGCCCCCGAAGGGATCCACTCCTGAGCCCTCAGAATATGGCTTATCTCCATAAAATGATCGTCAACAACATTTGCAAGATGGTATGTAGGAAAGCCGTCGGGCTTTAAGATTACCGGGTCGGGGTTAATCTCCCTGTTTTCTCTGACAATCTCACCCAGAATTTCATCGTAAAAAGCAGTCTCCCCATTCTCAGGAACACGAAAACGCACAACACATCTCTTCCCGCCCTTTCTAAGACTCAGAGCCTCGTCCATTGAAAGACCGGAACAATGCCTGTCGTACCCGATACTCAATTTCTCTTTACGCTGTTTTTTCCGCAGCCCGTCCAGCCGCTCCGGGGTGCAGAAGCAATAATAGGCATCCCCTTTTTGAATAAGCTTTTCCGCATATTCCCTGTACATCTCCACCCGTGCGGACTGCACATAGGGAGCATACTCCCCGCCTATATCGGGACCCTCATCCCACTTTATCCCCAGCCAGCCGAGGGTATCGTAGAGATCCTCCAGGGCCTCTTCGCTAAAGCGTTCCCTGTCCGTATCCTCAACCCTTAGAATAAACCTGCCCCCATTCGCCCTCGCAAAAAGATAATTAAAGAGAGCCGTTCTTACACCCCCTATATGCTGAAGCCCCGTAGGAGAGGGCGCATACCTTACACGTACATCCATATTATTTTTCCCATTATATAAATTACCCGATTATATTATCCATCCCCCCCATGGTCAACTGTTCCTTTTCCAGACTATCCCATCATGGTGCATCCTGTTTTTTGAATACAAATTCAAAAAACAGGAACGGGCTTTCCGCTCCAACCCCCTGTTCCGGGGTTTTAAATCCGGCTCTGTCCCCGCCGCCGGAAACCCCGGGGAGTTTTCCGCTTCAATCCCTTGCACTCCCGTAACGAATTTCTCCCCCTGCAATTCCTCAAAACCCGAAAACATCCCGCACCTCTGTCAAAAAAGATGCAGGAGATTGATTTTTCCGGGATTCTCGGATAAACATACCGGATGGAGCATATAAATTTTTCTAGAGCCGATTTCTTCAAAAGCACACCCGATTTGCAGGGGCTTCCCCCCGACAAGGGCTCGGAAGTGGCCTTTGCGGGGCGTTCAAACGCCGGGAAATCCAGCAGTCTCAACGCACTTACAAACAATGCAAAACTTGCGAGAACCAGCAAAACACCGGGACGCACAAGGGATCTTGTTTTTTTCTCACTGGGCAGCAACAAATACCTCGTAGATCTCCCGGGATACGGCTTTGCAAAGGCTCCTGAAAAAGTAAGGAAAAAATGGGAGGAAACATTCACGGCGTACATGTCGACACGGGATTCTCTAAAGGGAATTGTCCTTTTAATGGACATAAGGCATCCGCTGAACGAATTTGATAAAAAAATGATCGAATGGGCATCCTCAAATACCCTCCCGCTCCATATTCTGCTTACAAAGGCAGACAAGCTGAAAAGGGGAGCCGCTCAAAACACCCTGCTGACAGTAAAAAGAAAACTACTTATCTTCGGCAATATATCAATACAAACCTTCTCTTCGCTAAAAAAGCAGGGGCTCAAAGAACTCAAACAGAAGCTGAACGAATGGTATGGGGGGATATATTAAACGGGGGTAAGGCTGCTCTGAGACTTACTAAAGAACCAAACCATCTACCCCGAATCCAGACAGGATACCCCCGATACAAGTGCTTCAAAAACATTTATATCGGGAAACATCCCGAACCCGGCATTACTTTTTCACAATAAAAGGAACACGAAAAGCATAATAACATAGAGAAGAAGATTTTCCGACAGGCCCCTTATAGAGGTACAGGACATAAAAACCCGGAGCAAGCTTCCTGTAGGTTCCGCTTATCGTCATTCTGTTCGCATTCACATAGATCTCTTTTATTTTTCTAAAATTCGTACGGTCATGAGTGAACCGATAAAAATCATCATCAACATCAAGAAACTCATCAGCATCGACCTTGTACAAAACCATGAATCTTATCGGCTGCTTTGTCGAATACAGCGATTTAACCGACATATAGATATCCTCTGGATATTTTTGCACAGCCCTGTATCCTGAAAAAACCTTGTATTCGGTATTGAGACTTCTTACTTTCTTCATTACATAATCAGGTGATTTCTCAAACCATCCCCCCCATGAAGATAAATCGGTTCCAAAATATTTATTTAATGAGTTTTCAGAAAAGCTAAGCTTTCCGCTACCGGCCTTACCCTGAATCTTCCTTAGATAATTTATATACCCCTTGAAATTCTTCTCTCCAAATTCACTGTTAAGAGCCCAGAAAGCGGCTGACGCTACCGAGCAAATAAAGAAGCGGTACTTGTCCGACAGTATCCTATTGTTAATCTCTGCCGTAGTTTTTATATGATCCGTATAGTAATTCAATAAAACCGCCTCCAGAGTATGGTATATCATCTTCTTAAAAACCAACTCCGATTCTTCCTTTATACCACGAGAAAGCCAGGGAGAAATCTCATCCACATTATCAAAAGTTTCATCCAGAAAGGAGTCAGTAATTTTCTCTCTGATCACACTTAATATAAAATACTTATCCGAGAGAATCTTCTTTGGATTTATATAAACTACACCATCTTTTCTAAAGGCTGGGTTAAAAATCTTTCGCTTAGAGCCACCATACATAATAGAAAAAGCCGTTTCTGAGGGAGATATTATAATATCTATTTTTTCTGTGATATCATTAAAGGCGTACCTTTTTTTTATCTCATCATAATACTGTGCTATTTCTTCCTTAATTTTCGAGAATTTCTTTGAACTATATCTCGGATATGTAAATTTCAAAACTCCGATATCCTCCGATACCGCAAAGGAACCAAAACACAACCCCAATAAAAGAACAAAAATACTGCACCTGACCAACAACCTACACTGCATTTTCCAACTCCTTATAAATTAAAAATTGTTATACCGCCGAATTCGCTTTGCCGACCCATACTGTACCGGCAAAGACATCCACCCGGCGACAAAACCGCAAGGTAGCATTAATACTAGATTTAGTAAACAGTCTACATCATAAAATTTTAGCGGGCAATAACCCTGTTAAAAAAGCCCCTCTTTGTTATATTATGGAAACACAATTTTGCATCTCTAAAACATCCCTGCCGCCGACATTCGGGAAATTTTGTTATTCTCTCCGCCAAATAGATCCATTTTCTGTATCCTGAATAACAAAAAAGAGCACGGCAAAACCGTGCTCTTTTTATACCACCAGGGGTATACATTCAAGATATACTTCCACACTAAAACGAAGGGTAATCCTTCTCAGGATCATAAGTCCCTTCCCTTTTTTCACCATTGATAGAAGGAATAACAAAGACCTGCCCGGGCTGTATTAGATCAGGATTAGCGGAATTCTGGATCTTGCCTCTATTTGCATTATAGAGAACCTTCCATTTTTGTGAGTCGCCGTATATAAAAGAATATCCCGCTATGCTCCAGAAGCAATCCCTGTATGGCGTAACATATCTTACAACATAGTATTTTGGAAAAACTTTGTCAGATACTGTTGTATCCCCGGTATCTGTTGTATCCCCGGTATCGGCTGTAACAACGGTATCTGTTGTATCCGCATCTCCGGTAACCAGAGTCATCTCAAGATCGGGGAGTATGGATAAAACTTTTTCCGAGTATTCTATACTGGTTTCAAACTCTCCATCCGTATAGGTCGTCTCAGCAGAGGCATAACTTGTTTCCGCCAGTGTATATTCTTCAGGATAGTCAAGATCCGCTTTTGCCTTTTTCAAAAACACCATTCGGTTTGAAGCCTTTCGCAGTAAACTGCTGGCACGGTATTTTAAAAGCATCATTGAAACATAAGCATCAGATTTTGCCAGATATTCCTTTGCCAGTTCGGAATATTCATATGCCTTATCATAGTCACCGCTGTCATGGGCATCATCCGCCCACATCTGATACTTCTTTGCCTCCCTGTAATCGGGATTATCAAGTAGAGACTGGCTGTAAACCATACTGCCGGTTAAAAAAACAACGGTTATAATTAAAATTGCAAGCAATACTTTTCTTTTCATTTTTTCATTTCTCCTTATTCGTCTTCTTCCAGCTCTCTGGCTTTTTCTTCCAGTTCTTCCATGCTTTTATTCGATTCTTCCATTGAGGCTTCGGCCTTCTCTTTTTTCTCCAGAGTTTTCGTATAAACCTCTTCAAGCATTGTCTTAGCTTCATCAAACTGGGTTACGGATTCTTCATAATCAGCCTCTTTACTGTTCTGAACAGCCTCATCATATTTTGCAACTGCAAGATCATATTCCTCTTTCATTGCAACACCGGCCTTAATTTCATCGGATTTTGTCTTTTCTTCTCTTACCTCTACTTCCTTCTGCTCTGCAATGCTCGGAAGCCCTTTCCTGTACACAATCTTGTAATAGGAAATAGCCGTTGTAAGATTTTTCTTCGCTTTTTTCTCATTTTGAGCATTATAAAAACTCTCACCCTTCTCGTAAGAAGTTTCGGCTTTTTCATACTCTGTGGGGCCGTATTCCTTTAGATTATAATCAATCACTATCGTTCTGAGTCTCTTTGCCTGTGCAAGCTTTTGCTCAGCTGTTTCTCCATCATCGGGAGTTGAAGAACAGGCAAACAAAAAGAGAATAGAAAGTATAACAATCAGTTTATTAAATAACATTTTTAGAACCATCAATTTCTCCTTAAAGTTTTTTATTGCCGCCAGTATAGCATATTTTTGAGATTATGCCAAGAAAGTATACGCCAATTCAGGAGAATAGGGGTATATAACAAAAAATCAGTATTTTCAGGATGCAAAAAAATCTATCTTCTATCCCGGCAGTCAAAAAAGGGGTGTTACGGGATGAAAATTCCCGCGGTCTCTCCATCAGAGAAACCGAAAATCTATGAAATCTCCAGAAGATCTTATTCCGCCGATTCTAAAATGGAAAACATAAAATCCTTTATGCGAGTTATGGCAAGTTTCAGGGTTTCAATCCCCGGTAAAAAAACCATGCGGAAATGATCAGGATCGGGCCAGTTAAAACCCCTTCCATGGACAAGGAGTATTTTTTTACTTCTCAAAAGATTCATGATAAATTTTTCATCATCGGATATTTTGTATTTTTTAATATCAATCTTCGGAAACAGATACAATGCCCCCTTCGGTTTTACACAGCTTATTCCCGGTATGGAAGTAATTAAATCATATGCAAGATTTCTTTGCTCAAGAAGACGCCCCCCGGGCAACAGTAATTCATTTATACTCTGATATCCCCCAAGAGCCGTCTGTATGGCAAACTGTGCCGGGGCATTACTGCACAACCGCATATTCGACAAAATGTCGAGCCCTTCCATATAATCCCGGGCAGTCTTCTTATTCCCGCTCACTACCATCCAGCCCGCTCTGAAGCCGGCTGCACGGTAGGCCTTGGAGAGACCGTTAAAGGAGACAAAAACTATTTTATCCGAGAGAGAAGCTGCTGAAACATGTTTAACCCCATCGTAGAGAATTTTATCATATATCTCATCGGAAAATACTATCAGATTTCTTTCTTCCGCTATTTTTACCAGCTGCTTCAATATCTCAACGGGATAGACACTCCCTGTAGGATTGTTGGGATTAATAATAACAAGCCCTTTTGTTTTATCTGTAATCTTATTTTTGATATCTTCTACATCGGGTATCCAGTCCGACTTTTCATCACATATATAATGAACAGGCCTGCCCCCCGAAAGAGTAACGGAGGCCGTCCACAGGGGATAGTCCGGAGCCGGAATTAGAACCTCGTCATTGTCATTCAGAAGAGCCCTCATTGAGATTGATATGAGTTCACTGACTCCATTGCCTATGTATATATCTTCGATATCAACATTCCTGATTTTTTTTTGCTGAGAATACTGCATTATCGCTTTTCTGGGGGCAAACATTCCCTTTGAATTTGTATAACCCTGGGCATTTTTAATATTTATAATCATGTCATGGATTATTTCATCGGGAGCATTAAATCCAAAGGGGGCGGGATTGCCTATATTCAGACGTAATATCTGATACCCCTCTTCCTCAAGACGCTGCGCCTCAGTTAACACAGATCCCCGGATATCATAACAGACATTCTCGAGTTTTGAAGATTTTTTTAATAATTTCATAGTTTTTTTACCCCGGGGAAGCCGGTTTCACTGTCCATGCACATTGCATGGAAAACCGAAAGTATCCCTTCCTTCTCCCCATGTTATCATAAGAAGAACCCGAAAACAATCCTGTATTGTTCCGATCCTAAATTCAGAAAGACCAACAAAAAAGGAACCTATTCAAAAAAACGATAGTCCCCTGACCGGACATCCCAAAAAACCGCCCGAATATCTTATTTTAAAGGCTATAAGCGAACATCCATTCAGAGGCCTCTTTTACTATTCTGGATATAATTACTGCCTGGATATTATTTCGGCTTTTTTCAATCTCATCATCCCACATTTTCCTCGAAAAATTTTTTTTGAGTTTCCGCACTCCATCGGCAATTTCTTTTGACATCTCCATCTCAAAATCGCCAAATGTGTGTAAAAAATAACAGGATAAAAGGGTCAGAATCGGTTCTCTTGAAGATTTTATTATATATAGAAAGTTTTCTCCGGCCTCTTTGTTCTTCTTTTGGAGAACAAGTGAAAAAGAATAGTCCCAGAGTATCCACATCCTCTCCTTCAAGGCTTTTTCCCCTAAAAGCCCGGCATAATACTCTTCCATCCTTGCAGGATTATTACTCAGAAGATATGGTATCCCAAATTGTAACGGGAAAAGAAGGATGTATCGAGGTCTGTTTTTTCTAAGGAAATCCTCAAGACGGGTCATTTTATCGAGGGCGGATTTCATAAGATAAAGATTGGTGATTATTTTAATATACTTTCTTTTGATTTTTTTCCTGTTAAATACCATCTTTTCAAGATATTTAAGGGTAGCATCCCAATCCTCTGTTTCAAGAAGCTGAAAAAAACGCCAGTTGTCAAAGAAATATATATCCAGTATAGAGACAAAAAGCAAAAACGCCGCAGGATAATACCAGTATAATCTCCAGAAAAATATGAAATAATCGGATCTAAAAACGGAAAAAGACAAAAACCCGGCAAATAACAGGGAAAAAAACGAAATTATATTGAAAATTATGAAAATAATCTTAAATTTCACAATCTATTCTCCTATAATGATAGCTGGGGTGTGTAATTCTTTTCATGAAGGGACAGAAAAAAAACAAAAAACCATCTATACTCATACACTAAAAAATCATAGAATGTGCAGTCTACATAAAAGAAGATGGGGGGTCAACGGTAATTCAAATGAAAAAAATATCTCTCCGTGATTTATCCGTTTCCTGCTATTCCGAACCAATATTCCTTGATGAAAACTATATTCTGTTAACACCGGCTACTCCTGTAACTATCGAACTGAAAAACCGCCTGTTGACATGGGGCTACAAATACGTTTTTTCAAACGGCAGTCCTACAAATAAAACAGATACTCTCTCGCTCGTTAAAAAAGAGGTGAATATTGCAGTTCTTGACATTAACATGAAGGAAAAAAAGAAACAGGACGAGGCTGTAAAAATTTGCAGGTCGGTTTCCGAATATCTGACGAGATTATTTGATATTTTTCTTCGAAAGCAAATCCTTGATATTGTTGAAATAACATCCGAGGTCAAAATACTTATCACGGCCATCAAAACCCATAAAAACCAGATGCTAAATCTGTCATTAATTGATTTTGTAGAAAATAATAAAATAGTTAACCAGAGTCTGAAAACCACAATAATTTCTCTCGCTATAGCAGATTTTCTCAAATTGCCGTCACATAAACAGATTGATATCGGAATAGTTGCGATGCTCCACGAGATTGGGATGTTGAGAATCCCAAAAGAACTATACGAAGTTGGCAGAGTACTGTCCCCCGAAGAAAGGAAAAGATTAACTACACATACTGTCCTGGGTTTTAAAATATTAAAGACCGCTTCTTTTCCCATGCCCCTTGCAATAGCACTGCTCGATCACCACGAAAGGATCGATGGGCAGGGATATCCAAGAAATTTAACAGGCGACAAAATATCCTTGTACGGAAAAATAATCTCGGTAGCATCTTCCTACGTAAGTGCAGTCTCAAAACGTGCCTACAGAGAAGGAAAGGACGGCCACGAAGGTATAATGTATATCCTGAAGGATAGTAAAAAGAAATTCGACGAGAACATTGTCAGAGCCCTTGTCAGGATACTCTCAATATACCCCATAGGAACCCACGTTCTTCTCTCCGACAACAGCAAGGGTGTTGTAATAAACTCAAATATAGAACAACCAAGATTCCCATTTGTCTACCTGATAACAGATGCCGAGGGCAAACCCTGCGGCAAACATAAAACCATCCAGACTTCCGAAACAGGAGGAGTCCATATAGCAAGAACGCTTACCCCCGAAGAAATAAGCGCTCTTGATCAAAGATAGACACCGTACAACACAAATTAATAGTTCTTACTGGCTTGAAGCTTTCTGGCCTTCTTCATCTGTTTCCTGATCAAGGCCTTCCGCTTTCTGTTTTTGATTGTGGAGGGCTTTTCAAAGAATTCTCTTTTCTTCCACTCACGGATAATGCCTTCTTTCTCTACCATCCGCTTGAACCTCTTTAATGCCTTCTCTATGGGCTCGGTCTCGTCAACTCTTACGTAAGCGATATTTATCACCACCTTTTTTAGTTTTTTGTATCATCAGAGGTATGGAGTACTTCATCAACTGCATTACAAAACCAATCGGTCAGCTCTCCACTGCTCAGGCTGCTAATTCTACTCATTATTCTGGATTTGTCAATAAGCGGAGCCTTGAGTAATGTTTTCGGCTCTACGGGAACACCGGAAATGTTTATCTGCCAGTGAAGATGGGAGCCTGTTGAAAGTCCTGTTGAACCTACAGTACCAATCAACCGCCCCCTGGACACCATATCTCCCTTTTTTACTTTGAGGGAGTCCATATGGAAATAGATACTGAAAACTCCTGGTAAATGCTCAATTATTACGGAATTCCCCGTAACAATTCTCTCTTTAGCATAAACCACCCTGCCGTCAGCCGGAGCCCTGACAGGAGTACCCGTGTCAGATGCCATATCCAGCCCATAGTGGATTGATCTGGAGGATTTCCCGTCATCGTAAAGAAATACTCTTCTATCACCATAGAAGGAAGTCTCTACAAAATTCTTTACCGGAAAAACAAAACATTCATCACAAAACACCGCTTTTACATCAAAGACTCCCAGAATTTTATTGAATTCTCTCCGTTCTTCAGCTTTACGGGGATCGGGCTTCGTAAGTATCACCGTATTTGCCCTATCAAGCTTTATGTCTTCGGAAACAAAACTTCTTTTCGAGAGTTTTATCTTCCTTTCAATACAGCAGCTGCTGTTATTCTCTTTCCAGAATATCCTGAGCAGATACTCATCAGAACTCAAAAAACAGGGAACACCGAGCAAAATAATATCTACCTCGATGTTTCTGTTCAGCCTGAGGGGAAAAGAGGCCGCCTCTGTCAGGCGTTTCCCTGCAAGTGTATAAAGCCCTCCGGAAATATCCTCCCCCGATTCTGCCTGATAAACAACAATCTTAAAGGGATCTCCCGGAATTATCTTATCAGGACAGTAAAACGAAATTTCACCATAAGCAAAAAACAGGGAAAATAATGCAAAAAAACAAAATATTATTTTTCTCATCTTTTTATATCCAGTATAGTCAGCTGGAGGTTTTCCTTATTTTTAAAATAATTCCGTTCAAGCCGGAATACGATATCTACTGTATCGTTTAATTCAAAGTCCGAGCCTGCCCTTTCCGCAGCATTCCAGAAAACAGCAGGCCATTTAAATTTACCGCTGTCAATTAGCATCCTGAGATGTATTTTTTCCGCTTTTCCAATAAAATTTATCTCGGCTATCGTAACACGCTTTAAGAGGAATTTTAGAGGGGGATTCAATTCTCCGTAGGGCTCGAATTTTTCCACTATTTTTATAAGATCAGGATTCATGTAAGATAGAGGGAGTTCCGCATCTATCATTAATGTTTCCTCTCTCTGTTCAGGGCCAACTATTGTCTTTCCAGCCTTCTTTATCCTGGATTTTAAATCCTCAACTTTTTCAATGCGTAGATTAAACCCTGCTGCATAATCGTGCCCGCCAAAATCAGTAAAGATATCCTTAAAATTATCAAGGAAATTCTTTACGTTAAACTTATTTGCACTTCGCATGGATCCCACAGCTTTATCCGAAAAGAGTGCCATCGCTATTGCCGGTGCATTAAAGAATTTGCTCAAGCGTGCTGCTATTATTCCCGTAATTCCCCTGTGTATCGATTTGTCGGAAACAAAAACCAGTGTCCCCGCCATTTCGTCAAAGCTTTTTTGCGCCTCGGGGAGAACCTTCTTCCATACCATCTCTCCCATTTTTTTTCTCTTATTGTTAAGCTGTATTATCTCCTCTACAAGTTCCTCTCTTTTATTCTTTTCATCTGACAAAAACAACTCGACCGCTTTATCCGGCTCTCCCAATCTGCCCGATGCATTGATTATTGGAGAAATCTGCCACCCCACATCGACTGTTGAGATTTGCTTACCAATTAGATTGGTTCGAAAAAGCAGTTCTGTAAGTCCCTTTCTTTTTGTCCTGTTTAATTCTTTCATCCCCTGTCTTACAATTATTCTATTTTCATTTTTCAGGGGCATTAAGTCAGCGAGTGTCCCGAGTGCAACAAGATCGAGATTTCTAGAAAAATCCCGGGAAAGGCTATCTTCTTTTCCAATAACGAAAAAACTAAACAGGTTAACAAATAAATCTATCTCTGAAATATTATGATTTCTGTAACGCCCCAGGCGGCTGTGTTCACATATTCTAAAAAGACTTTTCCCGTCTAATGAAGGAAAGACTTCATATATTTCCTTCGAGATATCAAAAATACTTATTTCTACTTTATCTCCAAATATTTTATTAAGCATTCGCTTTTGAATTTCCGAGTTATAAACAAGGATTTCCTGGCCGTCAAAGAAATCGGCAAGTCTTGTTTGAGAAATATTCACCATCCCCGGCACCAGATTCTCTGTTATCCTGTCAACCTCAACCAAATTGACAAGCTTTACGGCATCAAGAAAATATGTTCCATTCCCCGGACGTATATTCATCAAACAAATTGAGTGATTATAAAAACTGGTTCTGGAAAAATTTAGAGCCCACACTACTTTGGAGACAACCCCGCAGCCTGCCAGATCCCTGAAGGGGTATCCGGAATCCTCTATTTTCGGATTAATTATTGAATAGGCGGCGGGGATGGAATCCTGGGTTTGGTGATGATCAATTACAATGGTATCAATCCCCTTTTTAGAAGCATACTCGATTTCTTTATGATTTGAAATCCCGCAGTCCACGGTAATAATCAGGCTTCCATCAGCCGACGCGAATTTATCAACAGCATCAATTGTTAATCCATAGGGATCATCCCCGAGGGGGAGACTCCATTTGGATGTAATCCCCATATTTGATAAGACCTCGTACAACAGGGTTATTGAGACTATTCCATCTACATCCCTGTCCCCAAAAATCAGGACATTCTCCTTTTCTTCCACCGCTTGATGGATTCTTTTTACCGTTTCCTCCATCTCGTTAAAGAGGAACGGATTGTGAACATACTTGAAATCATCTTCAAGATAATAAAGGATTTCATCAGACTCTACTATTTCACGCCTTGCAAGAATAGAAGCAAGAAGAAGGTCAATCTTAAAACGGGAGGCGATTTCTTTAACAACATCAGGATTTGTCTTTTTTTTATTCCATATCATAACTTTGAAGGGACATACTACTCCAGATAATTAGATTTTACCAGCGATAAGCAGACAGGTTTTAAAATATTTTCCCCTGCATTCAGAATAAGAGAATAATCCCTGTTGAAGACTACTTACATTTAATGTATACTGCGGGAGGATTGGTCTTGCTTCAAAAATGCGGATATTTTTCCGATAGCAGCCATATTACCTGCAGCAGGTTTTTGCTCTGGACATTAAAAAATAGAAAATTATTTTGCCCGGACAGGCCAAAATGGAACAAATGGAGAACCTGCATAGATAGAAGCTGGAATAAAATGTGCAAAAGATACCGAATATGACCATGCTTTCAGGAGAGTATTACTAATGAAAAAAGTTAGAGGATATATCACTTCCTCATTTATTACAGGAATAATTGCCCTCTCTCCCATAGCGATTATTTTTTTTATTTTTAAATGGGTCTACGGGCTGATCACAGAAAGGCTGCGCCCTATAACAAATATAATTATTGCCAGTTCAAATCTTTATTATATCGTAGCGAATATCCTGGCATTTGTCATAATCATGCTTTTTTGCCTGATAGTGGGAGCCTTTGTCCGCACCCGCTTCGGGAATTTTATTCACAGTAAATTTGAAGACCGTATTCTGAAAGTTGCCCCGGGGTACTCAATTATTAAAGAAACCCTTATGCAGTTCCTCGGAAAAAGAAAAAATCCATTTTCTTCCGTTGCCCTGGTGAGAATTTTCAGTACAAATGCCCTTATGACAGCCTTTGTTACAGATACTCACCCCGACGGAAGTTATACGGTTTTTGTCCCTACGGGTCCCAATCCTACCTCTGGAAACATCTATCACCTGAAAAAAGAAAGAGTATTCATACTGGATATAGGGCTTGAAGCAGCCATGCAGTCCATCATAAGCTGCGGGGCGGGATCAACACCCTTGATTGAGGCTTTTTCAAGAATTAAAAAAAAAGAGAAAAAGAATGGAATTACTAAATGATTTACAAAGCAAACTGCTGAATATTGACGGAAGAGGATACAAGCTCTACAAAAGTATTACCGGAAGGTATCGGGGGAAAGAATATACTATTATTATCGACCATGCTCAGGGAGATCCCTACGCCGACGCAAGCAAAATCCGCGTTCTAATACCCTCAACAGTTTCCTGTTTCCCGGAAGATACCTTCTCGGTCAAAAGCAGGCAAACCGCCCTGTGTGATTTTATAACAAGGGAATTCTATGGTGCCTGCAGGAAGTACTCGACTCCGAGGGGGGGCGCCGACAAAAGCGGGCTTATTACAATCGAGAAACCCGGTCAGGAGATTCTCGAAAGAACCTCGGTTTTTGTAAACGGGGATTCTGTAGAAATAAGGTTCCTTATGGGTCTCCCCGCCATGGGAAGAAAGATTGCCGGGAGAAAGGCTCTTAAGATGTTTTTTGAAGAGCTGCCCAAAATTATAGAAAAGTCGGGCTTCTACAAAAACCTCAACAGGGAAAAACTATACAGACATATCAAAACCTCGGAAGATGCCGATTTTATCCGGAAAAAGTTAAGAGACTCTGGCATAATATCATTTATAGCCGCCGGTTCTATTCTGCCAAGAAAGAGCGGAATTGATCCCGGCCCCATGGACAGAGAAAATGCCGTCGCTTTTGTCGTACCCGAAAAATATAAAATCAACATAGAATGCCCCAATGCCGGAACTATAACAGGCATGGGAATACCCCCGGGAATCAGCCTGATCGTAGGAGGGGGGTATCATGGAAAATCAACACTCCTTAATGCAATAGAAAACGGCATCTACAACCATATTCCCGATGATGGGAGGGAATTTGTGGTTACAGATTATTCCGCTTTCAAAATTCGTGCAGAAGACGGCAGACGGATTGAGAAAACCTCAATAAGCCCTTTTATATCCAATCTGCCCCTCAATCGATCAACCGATTTCTTTTGTTCGGAGGATGCAAGCGGAAGCACCTCCCAGGCTGCAAATATTATTGAAACTATGGAAGCGGGATGCAGGATCCTCCTTATCGATGAAGATACATCGGCTACCAATTTTATGATAAGGGATCACCGCATGCAGGAACTTATTTCAAAAGACAGGGAACCAATCACTCCCTTTATCGATAAGGCCGCACAATTATATTCTGAATTTGGTATATCATCTATTCTTGTTATAGGGGGATCCGGAGATTATTTTGATATAGCAGACCATGTTATATCCATGGAGGATTACATACCCCGGGACAGGACAGAAGAAGCAAAGGCTATAGCAAAAAAATATTCAACAGAACGGAAAAAAGAAGGGGGAAATTCCTTTGGAAAAACAACAAAGCGGATACCTATAGCCAGAAGTATTGATCCCTCAAGGGGGAAGAGGGATCTGAAAATAAACTTCCATAATCTAAAATCGATACAGTTTGGAAGATACCATATAAATCTCGCCTCAATTGAACAAATAGTTGAAACAGCCCAGACCAGAGCCCTGGCCGCTGCCATCGTGTATGCAAAAAGATATATGAATGCCTCGACGAATCTGAAAACCGTAATTAATTCAGTCCTTAAGGATATATCAGAAAAGGGTCTTGATATTCTAAGCCCCTACCCATCTGGAAATCTGGCTCTATTTAGAGGACTTGAATTAGCGGCTGCCATTAACAGGTTGAGATCCCTCGAGATAAAATGACCCCCGGGTGTATCTCCGGTACACTATAAATTATTCACAATTTCCCTGAAAGACCTGATCAGATCCCCGGTCAAAGAGCCGGGCATTCTGCTTCCTATCCTCCTGCCGTCTATCATTGAGACTGGAATTATTTCCGCTGCTGTCCCGGTAAGAAAACATTCTTCGGCATTGTAGAGATCGAATCTTGTAATAGCCTTTTCCCTTACATCAACTCCCCTGGCTACCGCAAGTTCAATAAGAACCTTTTTTGTAATCCCGTCAAGGGCTCCGAAAGCAGCTGAGGGGGTAACTATACTGTCGTTTTCAACAATAAAAAGATTGTCGCCCGTACATTCGGCAACAAGGCCATTTGTATTCAGGATTACAGCCTCGGAACATCCCGCATTAACAGCCTCCATCTTTGCCATTATATTGTTAAGATAGTTAAGGGATTTTATCTGCGGCTCAAGTACACCATTCGGCATTCGCCTTGTTGATGAAATAATAAGCTTTATCCCGTTTTTATAGTCCTCATCAGAATAAAGCTGAACATCATCCACAATAATTATAATACCAGCTTTTAAACAGCTGGCGGGATTCAATCCCAGAGACCCCTTTCCCCTTGTTATTACCAATCTTATATATTTCTTATCAGGATTAAGCCTGACTGTCTCAAGGACAGCCTCCCTCATTTCCTTTTTCCCGACAGGGATATCAAGGAGTATGGCTTTTGCACTTTTATATATCCTGTCGATATGTTCATCCAGCCTGAAAACCTTGTTATTGTAAATCCTTATACCCTCAAAAACACCATCGCCGTACAAAAGACCATGATCAAAAACAGATATCTTTGCATTGCTCCCTTCATAGAATTCACCATCAATATAAACCTTCATTTTACCTCCTTGTCTGAAAAAACATCCCTTATGTATTTATAGTTCTTACCGAATTTTTTTATCAAATCTTCATCAAAGCGTTTGATGATTTTCATTATGTATATATCATGTTTAATGTAATCTTCCGCCAGTGTTACAAAACCTGAATTCAAACTCCAGGCACCCTCAACCTTTTCTTTGTTTAAAATTGTTCCTATTATGGCCTCCCTCGAATCAACAACCATCGTAAAACCCCGCCCGCCTTTTTCTGAATATATTGTTTCCTTTATTGGATGGGGAAAAACCTGGCCCGTTGATATCCCGGGTTCCCCAAAATGTACAAGTGCTATTTTCACACCCCGTCTTTCCGCCGCCTTAAGAACATCTTCCACTTCCGACAATTCATCTCTCCAGGCGGAAAGAAGGATCGCCTCGCCTGCACCCTCTATCATACGGATTACTTTATCCAGTAAATATTCATACTCGTATATGTTCCATATATACGAGATATCAGCCTCCCGGTTTAAACCGGCAAAATCTTTTTTAAGTCCGTTTAGAATAGTATCCATCCGGCTTTTCCTGCTTTCCACAAATTCATCGGGGTCGAGCGGAAGATATCTTTTTTTACCCTGTCTCTCAATAATGGAAACCACACCCCGCTCTACAAGCTTTGACAGCGTCTCATATATTTTAGAAGTGGGAATTCCCGATATTTTTGCCGTCTCGTAGGCCGTGGCCGGATTCGTTCCCACAAGGGCAGTATAAGCCCTTGCTTCATATTCCGAGAAACCAATATCAACAAGCCTGTCGACTATTTGCTTAACTACCATGGTAGTTAATATATATCAGGAGAAAAAAAACCGCAACCCCGGAATATCATATTTTTTACAATACGCTTAAACAAAGCCCCACTGCCCGGATGAGACCCGGCACAGCGGAGGCTTTAATTAAAGTCCCTGGTCACATTTTCAAATTTATATACTCATAATTACTATTACTCTGACCGTTTCTTGGTTTGGGTATAGAAATCCATTTGAAGAAATATCCACCACGTGGAAGCTTTATCTTAATCTTCCTCTTCGCTAAATTCTTCTTTGCCCTGTACAACTTCTTTCGATATGTTACATAATCGTTCTTCTTAACCTTTCTCGCCTTCTTTCCGGCAAGACCATCCAGACAGGTAACTCTCAGACCGGAACCGCAGTAGGCCTTTGTAACAAGCCAGCTCTCAGTATTTCCTGCTTCCGGGCCCGGGCTTATTCCAGTAAGCGTTCTGTATCTGGCATATATCGTTCCATTTCCTCCATTTTTATCGGCCTCGGCCTCCAGATAACGTTCATACTTCTTAAAAGTTTTATAGTCCCCGCAGAAGACATCAACCCAACCGTAACCCTTCTGGTTGTAGTTCCATATATCGAAGGACCATGACTCATCATCTGCTCTGAAGTTGCCGCTGCGTGGGACAGCATACCTGCCCCTTCCTCCTCTACCAAGCCTTGGGACTTTAAGCGGAATCCCCGAAAGGGCGGGAATTACAACACGATGCCCCATTGTAATGGGATAGTTATCTGAAGTACTGTTGTTAACAGCAACTGAACGTAGAGGATCTAAATCGTTGTCATTCGCACCATATCCCCAGACTTTGGATTTTGCCACAATATCAAAGCCATCGGCTGCAGTATCGCCGCGTAGATTGATAGTCCAGACCTCATCGGAAGAATTAAATGGGCCGTTGGGATGATTTGGATAAAACCATCCTGAACCCTCCATCGCATAGCGTTTGAAGAATTTATTCTGTACGGTAAAAGTTTTCCACGTTCCCCCATCCTTTATCTTCATGGTGGAAGACCCGCCGGCCGAAGACCAGTCGTCCTCTATCCTGGGATCATACATGTAGTAGAATGTAACAACTATAGTACGTTTATACAGAGAGGCGCGCCGGCGACTGACGGCATCCAGGCCCACAGCTTCGGAGCTGTTCCCCGCATTCTCCACACTTCCCAAATCACTCATTTCCTCAACGGGATTGCTACATCCCATGGGCAGCATAAAAGTTGCAGCTAATACAAATAAAAACAGCATTTGTATTATCCTTTCTTTTTTCATCTTTTCCTCCATTAAAAAAAAATTTTTACGTTTTACTTCTGCATACGCACCCGCCCTGCTTCCTTGTGTTCTGAGGAACGGAAAAGCTACACCTTTCCAGCCCTTCCTGAGCCCATGGCACCAACAGCAGATACCCCATGCATCGTCACTCCTTGAAGAGTAACACGGGGGTAAAATAGGAAAAAAGAGTAAAAGTTTGTTATAACGTGTAGACTTTTGTGATTATTTTGTTTCTCCCCCATAGTAAAGAAGTAAATTTGGTTTTTATGTGCTAAAAACATACTGGATGGCATACGGATAAAAGTTGCATCCTCTTGTAGACTGGTTGTTTGTCGCACAGGGAAGCTAAAACCTCATTTTTTTTAGAAGCAGAACGGGAGCAGTAGTATGAGAAAAACGATAGCATTTCTCACTGATGACATCAACTCGGAATTCCACATGGTTATCAAATCGGGTGTTGTTGATTTTGTCCAGGAAAACGATTTAAATTTGATAACCTACGTGATCGGAACAATTCAATCTTCTCTCTGGCAGGAAAACAATAAGAATATACTTCTAAAATTTATAGACAAAAACAAAATCGATGGAATAATAGTACTTTCAACATCAATCGGAGCCTACATAGGACCCGTTAAGCTGGAAAAATACCTAACAGAACATTTCAAAGATATCCCCATTGTAAATATGTTTTACGAAATGAGAAATATCCATTCCGTATACATAAACTGCGAATCGGGGATGAATGAACTAATGGAACACCTGATAGTCGGACACGGCTGCAAGAGAATAGCCTTCCAGTATTGCCTTGAAGAGGCAGTCTCATCAAATATAAAGCTGAATATTTATAAAAAGGTTTTGAATAAATACAACATCGAATTCGATCCCGCTTTGATAGCCGAAGGCCATTTTGGTGAAAATTACGGTATGGAAGCTGTAAGATCACTCCTGGATGATAGA
Organism: uncultured Spirochaetales bacterium; assembly: GCA_964512945.1. Lineage (GTDB taxonomy): Bacteria > Spirochaetota > Spirochaetia > CAZEKV01 > CAZEKV01 > CAZEKV01. The sequence continues at coordinate 35,441 of CAZEKV010000003.1, forward strand.
AAGATTCTTTTTGATGCCTTCATGGCAGCGGATGACGAATGTGCCATAGGAGCCATTAAAGAATTGAATTACAGGAATATTGATGTACCGGATGATGTAAAGGTGACAGGCTATGACAATCTTTCTATAAGTCAGGAAAGCAAGCCGAAACTTACTGTTGTAAACCAGCCTTTTTTTCATGTGGCAAAGGAGAGCGCCAGAATTTTATACGACATAATAAACGGTAAAGACGTACCTCTAAAAAAGGAATTCAATACCAGCTTATTTATTAGAGAATCCTGCGGATGTAATTATTTATCCTCTTTAAAAAACTCCATGACATCCGCTTTAAACTTCATCGAAAAAAAGAAGCTCCCTGCGATAACTGAAATTCTTAAAGAAAAGAATGGGGAATTTGAAAAGGAAAATATTACACCCATTTTACAGAAAATCTTTGCAAATATAACAAACGCCATGGAAGAAATATCCTCTCAGCAAATAGACGCAGTTTCAAAACCTTCTGTCATGGCATCCCTGCGTAAAATAATTAAATTATATATTTCAGCTGAAAATAAAGACGATGCTAAGACATTTTTAAACTTCTGGAAGAAATATATTTCGGAATATATAAACAAATACTACCGCATCGAATTTTTCTATTGTATCATTACAGTTCTGGAATTTTTTGATAGAAAAAACAACACCTTGACAAAAGATATAATACAAAAAGCAAAACATATTGTAGATAATGACTTTTATTATAATGAAACAGCAAAAAAGACAGTTATTCTGAGACAGCGGTTTTTAATACAGGACTTCAATGAATCACTGTTTATAACCTCCCGGATGGATCAACAAATGGAGCTGATTTACAAATATCTCCCGCTTTTTGGAGTAAATACTGCTTTTATTTCAACCTACGAGGATGGAAACGCCAATTTTGAATTTTCAAGAAATCTTCTATCTTTTGTTAACCGAAAAAAACTTGCTGTCCCGAAGGAAAAATACCCTACCAGTCAATTAATCCCTGAAAATATCAAACTGGAGAAATTCAAGCTAACCATAGAGGCTCTTTTTTTTGGAAAGGATCAGATAGGTTACTTGATCTTTGATGATGGCGAAATCAACGGTGAAATCATAGAGGAGATAAGAACGTTAATCGGTATAGCAATGAAAAATGTTATTTTCATCGGCAGAATAAAGTATTTAGTTCAGCGTATAGATAAAATAGCGATAGAAAGAACAAAAAAACTGGAAACGAAAAATAAAGCCCTTTCAAAGGAGATTAAAAAACTCCAGGACTTCCTTACAGACAGCGAAAATTATCTTGAGGAAAGGAGTTGTGATTACAGAATCACAAAAGCCATCGAATACATCTCTGAAAACTACAATAAATATCTGACATTACCTAAAATTGCCGATATTGCTTTTATGAGTGATACATATTTTTCAAAATTATTTAAAAAATATATGGGAATGGGGGTTCAAAAATACATAATAAAAATCAGAATGGAAAAAGCATGCAAATTGCTGAAAAATCCCTTTTTAACAATAAAGGAAATATCCAGAATGGTAGGATTCAGTAATTCAAACTACTTTTCAAAGGCCTTCAAGAGAAAATACTCCTTATTGCCTTCTGAATACCGAATGTCTCAGACATCCACAGCTTCCCGGATGTTTGATACCAATTAATAATCGAGAATTATTTCCAGGGGAATCTCTCTACCATGAAAGCGAAAAGAAACAGACAGGCTGTTTTGGAGCGGCGGGGAAGGCTTTTTCCCCAATAAAAGAGAAATCCTAATTCCTTCTGAATTTCTTGTTGTTTTTTTGTCGTTTCCTGTCTAATATCTGATATCCGCTGTTTGCCGGGGGGGGTATTGTTATGATTTTTGACTTGATTTCTTTTTTTGCAGGATTCAGCCTGTGTATTGTAATATCGGTCTTTATATGCTTGATCTACGGAAAGAATGAATACAATAGAGGATGTGCGAAAACCGGAACCGATAAAAAGGTTCTTGAAGAGCAGCTGAAAATTAAAACAGAAACTTTTAATGAAAAGCTTAATGATAGAGAGAACCGGATACTGGCATATGAAGAAAAAATGAATTCCCAGAACAATAAAATAATGGAACTGGAGAAGGATGTTTCCATCCTTAAAACAAGGCTCTTTGAACAGGAAAAACAGAATGACGAAAAGATAAAATTACTGGACGGCACCAAAGAAAAACTAACGGAACAATTCAAAATCCTTGCCAATGAGATTTTTGAAAAAAAATCAAAAAT
>CAZEKV010000004.1:0-37171 GCA_964512945.1 uncultured Spirochaetales bacterium
CCTGTTTTTCCCAGTCGGGGTTGTTTTCAGGTGAGACGTATCTCTCATGTGCATATATTCCGCTTTCTTTTGCCATACGCTTTAGCTGCATGGTGGCAATAATGTTATCAAGTATTACTACAGATCTGCTCATGCCGTTTTTTTTGAATTCAGATTGGATATCAACAAAATACTTCTGGACATCGGGAGAAGCGGGCTTGAAGCCCCTCATGTCAACAAAAACCTTAAACCCTTCTTCGGTCTTGTTTAATGCTGTTTTCATTTTTTCGAACCATCCTTCTATTTCTTCGATTTCAAAAAAACCATTAAGTACCGCTTTGACCCCATAGTCAGGATTCTGGACTTCGTACATGCTATCCTCCTTTATTATCACTCCTGTAGTTCTTTCCAACCATTTAAGGCGTTGAAAATTCCTACACCCTTCGACTATATTAAATGATATGATCTTGTGTTTGGTTTCGCAAGTATTAATAACAAAATAATCTTTGCTGTCGGAAATACTTTGTCTGGAGCGGGAGTAAAATCTACATTTCTTTCTGTATTGTTCGGGAAACCTTTCGGCATAGGGGTGAACAAGAAAACAGGGCTCTTTTATATATACTTTGCCCGGAAGAGGACTCGAACCTCCACGTCCTTGCGAACACCAGTCCCTGAAACTGGCGTGTCTACCAATTTCACCATCCGGGCAGACCAGGATATACTAACCAACATATTTTCCGATGTCAATTGGTTTTGACATTTTTAACACAAAATCCAGGATGGGAGAAGTGCTTTATTTAAGTATTTTTGTAAATAATTCGTTGAGAATTATTTCCGTATTGCTTTTTTTTCTACCACTATCTTTGATGCCAGGGACGGCATTATTTGAATGTGTTTTCTATTTTTTTCTGATTTTCTTGTAGTAGAATTTTCTTATTCCCTCGGCCAGTCTGTACCCCCTGTATAAGCCTGTTCTTAAAGGGATATCGGCACTTCCATAACGCCTGACTATTCTTCCCCCGAAGCCTGTTTTGAATCTGTACAGGCCGTGCATGGGATGCCCGGGGTTATTGGAGGGAGGGATTCCAAAAAAATCGTAGCTGAGGCAGCCCTCCTTTTTCGCCATTTTAATGGCTTCCCACTGCAATCCGTAGGCAGGCATATAATCCCTGTTGTTGTTTGATGAAGCCCCATAAAGATATACAGCCTTTTTTCCCTGGATGGAAATAATTATACCGGCTTCGATCCTGGAATTGATTTTTGCGAGGAGTATCCTGAATGAGGGGTAATTCCCCCTGTATTTTTCAGCAAGATCAAAAAGGGTCTTATAGTATTCCCTTTTATGGAGGGTGATTTTATCCCTTTCGGCTGTTGTCCTGTAAAGATCATACCACTCATCGATATTATCCCTGTTTCCGATGAGGATTTCAGTTCCTTTTTTAAAACATAGACGAATGTTATATCGTGTCTTTTTTTTCATCTGCTTTAGAATCTCATCCTCCGTTTCTGAAAGATCAAGGATAACCGTATCCGGGGGCTGGATATCCATGGGAGCCTTTTTAACAGGATTATCGAAAAAATGAAATTTCTCCGATTTGTCAACAGGAAGATCAAATCTCAAGAAAACACATTTTTCTGAAAGAAACGGGCTTATTGCTTTTGAAAATTCCATAAGCAATGCGGTAAATTCCGCTTTGTTATCGAGAATTGTCTTATTCCCGATAGTATCTAAATCGGGGCCGTGGGGGATGTATGCCAGAGAGTATCCCCCGGGGAGCTCCCTTGAGAGCACAAGAAGGGGAATATTTTTGGTGTCAAGACCGGGGAGATCGACCAAAAAAGCATAGGGCTTCCATCCAAAAAGTGACTTAAATTCCCCCCAGAAACCCGTTTGTAGGAGATTATCGTGCCTGCTTATTTTTTCAAAGCTAGTTTTTTTTACTAAAACATCGGAGCCGCTGTTTTCAGCATCACCCAACTTTCCCATCCCCTATTTTACAGGTTTTTATTCTGGTGCCGGAGCAGACAAGAGGGGTTGTGCCTATGGTGACAATACTGGATTTAACCGAGATAGGAATATCAAAAAAGGTGTCAATTTTTATTTTCCCGGACACCTCACAGCCCTCGGCCGAATCACCCTCAAGTAGTACCCTCGTTCCCGGTTCTGAAGAATCGGCGAATAACACTTCCAGCTCATCTCCTCTTTTGGCGGCAAGAAGCATTCCCTCACTTTTTACTCCGCGGAATTTTGCCGGTTTCAGGTTGTATGCAAGGATAATATTTCTGTTAAGAAGTTCTTCTTCCGTGTAATGCCCCGCAAGACCCGAGACAATTTGAATTTCTTCTCCGTTTCCTGCATCGATTGTTTCAATAAAAAGCCTGTCTGCTCCGGGATGTTTTTCAATCTTGATTATTTTTGCAACCCTGAGGTCAATTTCTTTTCTAAACCTCTCCTCGATGGATTTTTCTCCTGTTGCTTTTGAATCCCTGTTTTCCTGATTTCCTGCAAATTTGTTTCTGAGTCCTTCCATTAAATCATCTTCAAGGGGTTTAAAAAGAATTTCAGGTCTGGAGATTTTTGAAACAGTATTTGTATTTTTGGAGAGAAGATAGAGATTATCCCAGGAGAGATCCTCAATCTGCAGGAAACCCGCCAGTTTTCTGGAGGCTTCAGGTATAAATGGATGGAGCAATATTGAGAGGTCTTTTAACAAATGGAGAAGATTATTCAAAAGCTTTTCTGTAGACTCAGGATCCGTTTTTCTTGTTTTCCATGGCTCCGCTTCCTGGAAGGTTTTGTTTCCAAAAGCGGAAAGAGCCAGTATCTTTAAAAGGGCTCCCCTGAGTTCTGATTTTTCCAGAAGGTCGGTTATTTCGCTTTCAAAGGATTTAACAGTATTCCAGAAATTCATATCGGTTTTAAAGCCCTTTATTTCGCTATTAAAGTAGCGGCTGGTAAATGTAAGGGTTCTGTTAACCAAATTCCCCAGATTTCCTATAAGTTCGCTGTTCACCTTTTCCTGAAAATCCTTCCAGGTGAACAGGGCATCCGATTTTTCAGGACGATTATAGTAAATATAGAACCTCCAGACATCGGAGGGAATCCCCGTTTCTATAACATCATTCCCGAAAACTCCAATCCCCTTACTCTTGGAAAATTTCCCCCCCTCGTAGTTGAGAAATTCCGAAGAAGAAAGATGGTGAAGCTTTGTCCAGGTTTCCTTTGAGGCGATGATGGTTGAAGGGAAAATAACAGTGTGAAATGGGATATTGTCTTTTCCGATAAACTGGTATAATTCAACATTATCGGGATCCTTCCACCATGCCTCCCAGTCATCTGTATGATTGGCAGTGATCGATATATAACCAATGGGGGCATCAAACCAGACGTAAAAGACCTTGTTGGAATAGCCCTCTTTTGGAACAGGGATCCCCCATTTAAGATCCCTTGTAATGCACCTTTCTCTTAAACCATCCCTTATCCAGCTTTTTGTCATCTGGACGGCGTTATTTGCCCAGAAACCTGAAACCGAAGCGGATTCCATCCATTTCTCAAGAAGGGGCAGAATGGCGGGAAGATTGATAAAAAGATGCCTTGTTGTTTTTATTCTGGGAGTTCCGCCGCAGACACCGCATTGTGGTTCTACAAGATCTGTGGGATCAAGAAGCTTCCCGCAGGATTCGCATTGATCCCCCCTCGCTTCAGAATAACCGCAGAGGGGACATGTCCCTGAAATAAAACGATCAGCGAGGAATCTTTCGCATTTTTTACAGTAAAGCTGTTCAATTGTTTTTTCTGTAATATAGCCGTTGGCATCCAGTTTTTTAAAAAGATGCTGGGTAATTTCTGCATGTTTTTTTGTTGAAGTTCGCCCGAATCTGTCAAAGGAAATATTAAACCATTCGTATATATCCCGGTGAATAGCAAAGTACCTGTCGCAAAGCTCTTTCGGGGTTATACCCTCTTTAAGAGCCCGTGTTTCCGTAGCCGTTCCGTATTCATCGGTTCCGCATATATAGAGGGTCTCATAGCCCCTCTGTCTGCAGAATCTGGCGAAAACATCCCCGGAAAGCACCTGAATCAGGTTACCGAGATGGGGAATATTATTAACATATGGAAGTGCTGATGTAATCAAACGTTTATTCTTCATAACCGCTTTAATATAGGCTTGAGCATTCTAATTGTCAAGTAAGAGACCCGGGGGTTTGGAGGCTCTGTTTCCGGTGGCCTCTGCTTTTTTGGAAATAGCTGTGAGAAAGAAATTAAAGGCTTTTAAATTGAGAATTCCTGGAATGAATATATTTTTCTTGACTGCTGCGGGCTTTATACTTATTATTACAACTGCAAAAGATAAAAAATTATTGATTTATTAAATTGGTTGTATGCGAGGGGATTTTCGCTGAAATTTGTTATGTATTTCCCTGTAATTTGATAAGTTAAGCATAAGGAGAAGTTGTATGGAAGGAAGCCGCCTGAGTCCTGTTCTTGTTACCGTCCTGGTAATAGTCATTGCCGTTGCAATAATAGTCGCCATGGGCATTGTATCTGTCCCTGTGGGACATGTGGGCCTGGTCATCAGGTTCGGGGGAATAGATAGAATGATATATCCGGGACACCCCAATATTGTTATCCCCGGGCTGGAAAAGACGGAGTTTATTGACACAAGGGAGAATTCCATAGAATTCGATGCCGCCACATTTTCAAAACAGCAGCAGGATGTCAAGATTTCGATAACAATAATCTATATGCTTGACAGAAGTAAAGTTGGTGAGATGTATAAAACCATCGGAACGAGGGACAAGGTCGAGAAAAAACTCATCCTTCCCAAATCGGAACATATTCTAAAAACTGTTGTTTCTGAATATCCTACGGATATGGTTCATAGAAACCGTAACGAGATAAGCGAAAAGGTTATATCTTATTTGAAAAAGGAAATCCCCGAGGCCGTTTCGATAGTGGCTGTTAATCTAAAAAACATCACTTTTTCCGAAGAATATACAAAAGCCATTGAGGATAAGCAGAGGGCGGAGCAGATGGCTCTTAAAGCGGAGTATGACAGACAGAGAGCCCTGAAAGAGAAAGAAATAGCCCAGATTCAGGGTGAAGCGGAAAAAATTCGTCAGCAAAACATAGGAGCCGCCCTTACCCCCCTTGTTATTCAGAACAAATGGATTAACAAATGGGATGGAAAAATGCCGCAGGTTGTAACCGGCGACAGTGGTTCTTTAATATACAATATGCAGAATATGGGGCGGTAGCTTTCATATTCAATAACTCAAGGGCTCCGTATCCTCTGTGGATGCGGGGCTTTTTTTATTGGCAGCCCGCCCCGGCTGCAATCGAATTATCCCTGTTTCCCCATTTATGGCGGCAGCAGGGATAATTCGCCTTCCATTCCCGTGTTTCTGTAGAAAAAAGAAATACTTTATGTTATACAAAAGGTGTTTTTATCGATCAAAAAATATTCACGGGAGCTGTTGTTTATGCCAGGAGTGCGGCGTATCTATGTTGAAAAAAGGAGGGGATTCGACGTTGCCGCCCGAAGCCTTCTGTCTGATTTGAGGGAGTATGCCGGGATAGCCGGTCTGGAGGGTTTAAGGATTCTCATCCGCTATGATATGGAAGGGGTTTCCGATAGGGATTTTTCCAGAGCCAGAAATACAGTTTTTTCCGAACCCCCCGTTGATGTCCTCTATGAAAACGAAATTGAGATCCTGGATGATGAACACATGTTTGTCTTTGAATACCTCCCTGGCCAGTACGATCAGAGAGCCGATTCTGCCTCCCAGTGTGTTCAGATCATGTCCTGCGGGGATCCCCCCCTGATAAAAACGGCAAATGTTGTAATACTAAAGGGCAGAATCGGTAAAAATGATCTTGAGAGGATAAAAAAATACCTTATCAACCCTGTGGATTCCCATGAAACAGGAAATGAGCTGCCTGATTCCCTTTTTGTTAAGATTCCCGAACCCGGGGACGTCGAAATACTAAAGGATTTTAACACCCTGTCAGTAAGGGGGTTTGAGGAATTTATTGATAAAATCGGTCTTGCCATGGGGGTTGAGGATCTTGCCCACTGTCAGAATTATTTTAAAAATGAAGAAAAGCGTGCACCTTCTATTACTGAAATAAAAATGCTTGACACGTACTGGTCCGACCATTGCCGCCACACAACTTTTCTGACAAAGATAGTGGATGTCGGTTTTGAAAAAAACAAATATACAGTTCCTGTTATTAATACATATAACGATTATCTAAAAACAAGAAAGCGTATCTACCGGGGCAAGCAGAGGGAGATCTCTTTGATGGATCTGGCGCTCATAGCCATGAGGGATATGAAAAAAGCCGGACTTCTAAATGATCTTGAGAAAACGGATGAAATAAACGCCTGCAGCATTGTTGTCGAGGGAGAATATGAGGATGGGAAAAAAGAAGACTGGCTTGTCATGTTCAAGAACGAGACGCATAATCATCCGACAGAGATCGAGCCTTTCGGGGGAGCCGCCACCTGTCTTGGCGGGGCGATAAGGGATCCCCTTTCCGGGAGATCATATGTATATCAGGCAATGCGTGTTACCGGATGCGGCGATCCTCGGAAGAAAATTACAGAGACCCTTCCCGGGAAGCTGCCCCAGCATAAAATAACAATTGAAGCCGCCAGGGGCTACAGCTCTTATGGAAATCAGATAGGCCTTGCTACAGGAATTGTAGACGAGATATATCATGAGGGTTATATTGCAAAACACATGGAAGTGGGTGCTGTAATAGCCGCAGCACCCCGGAGGAATGTTTTCAGGGGAAAGCCTGAGCCCGGTGACATAGTTATCCTATGCGGGGGGAGAACAGGCAGAGACGGATGCGGGGGGGCTACAGGCTCTTCTAAAGAGCATACTTTAAAATCCCTGACTACATGCGGGGCAGAGGTACAGAAGGGTAATCCCCCTACGGAAAGGAAGCTGCAGCGTTTATTCAGAAATCCTGAAGCGAGTAGATTAATTAAGGTTTGTAACGATTTTGGAGCAGGGGGTGTCTCCGTAGCCATAGGGGAACTCGCCGACGGATTGATAATAGATCTTGATGCTGTGCCGAAAAAATATGAGGGTCTTGACGGGACAGAGCTGGCCATTTCCGAATCTCAGGAGAGGATGGCCGTTCTTCTTTCAAATAAAGATGTGGATAAATTTATCAGTCTTGCAGAAGATGAAAACTTGGAGGCTGTAAGGGTTGCCATTGTTACCCAGGAAAGAAGGGTTGTAATTAAGTGGCGTGGAAAAAAAATTGTTGATCTCAGCCGTGATTTTATTGATACAAATGGCGTGCTTCAGAAAATTGGAATAGAGGTGGTTTCCCCCTCCGAAGAGAATAATTTTTTTAGAAAATCTCTACATGCAAAAGAAGGAGCGAGCTTTAAGGAGAAATGGTTCTCCGTTATTAAGGATCTTAATATCGGCTGTAAGAAAGGGCTTGTAGAACGCTTTGACAGCACAATTGGGGCGGGAACGGTAATTCTTCCATTTGGCGGGAAATACCAGTTGACACCGGCGGAAAGTATGGTAGCAAAGCTTCCTGCTTTATCCGGGGATATCAAAACAGGAACAATTATGTCTTACGGTTGCAATCCCCTAATTTCCTCCTGGTCTCCATACCACGGGGCTGTATATGGCGTTCTGGAGGCGGTATCAAAAATAGCAGCTGCCGGGGGTAGCTGCAAAAAGATAAGATTGTCCCTGCAGGAATATTTTCAGAAACTGGGAAAAGACGAGAAAAAATGGGGAAAGCCGTTTTCCGCTCTTCTGGGAGCCTACTACGCTCAGAAGGAACTCGGGATACCCGCCATAGGAGGTAAGGACAGCATGTCGGGGAGTTTTGAAGATATGGATGTTCCCCCCACGTTAATAGCCTTTGCCGTATGTTCTGTTGATGTCAATTTTGTTATTTCTCCCGAGTTTAAATCTCCGGGGAACAGGGTAATTATTTTTAGAGTTCAGCGTGATAATTACGAGATGCCGGATTTAAAAAAAGCCGGAAGGCTCTATCTTTTTATTGAAAAACTTATAAGAACCGGAAAAATAATATCTGCTCACACTGTTTCAAAAGGGGGGATAGCGGCGGCAGTTTCAAAGATGGTTTTTGGCAATAAAATAGGAATGGCATTTAACAACAAAAGTATTGGAGAAGACGATTTATTCGAGGAACTACCGGGATCAATAATATGCGAAATGAAAGATGACTTTGAGTTGAAGGAGATTCCCTCTAAAACGGATTATGTTTCCCTCGGAAAGACCATAAAGAACCCGGAAGTAAAATACCGTGATAAAATTATTAAAATCGAAACCCTCCTGGAGAAATGGATAGAGCCTCTAAGTTCAGTTTTTCCCCTCAATGCCCCGGAGCCGGAAGGTCTGCCCATAGACAGAATCTATGCAAAATCCAGCAGAGTGCGTCCATCTGTAAAAGTCGCCCGTCCCCGGGTTTTTATCCCCGTATTTCCCGGGACAAACTGTGAATACGATACGGCAGAAGCATTTGAGAAAGCAGGGGGTCTGGTTGAGACTTTTGTAATAAAGAATTTAACGCCGGCTCGTATAGAAGAGTCTTTGAGCAAAATAGTTGAGTACATTAATAGCTCCCGGATAATCATGCTCCCGGGAGGCTTTAGCGCGGGAGACGAACCGGATGGTTCGGCAAAATTCATAAGTGCTGTTTTTCGCAGTCCGGCTGTCGCCGAGGCTGTTTTTAATCTCATGGAAAAGCGTGATGGTTTGATTCTTGGTATTTGTAATGGTTTTCAGGCCCTTATAAAACTCGGATTACTTCCCTTCGGGTCAATTTGCGAGGTAACAGACAAAGCCCCCAGCCTTACATTTAACAGTATTGGGCGGCATGTAAGCTGCGTGGTGCAGACCAGGATAACCTCCGGACTTTCCCCATGGTTAATGCATTGTAAGGTTGGTGATCTCCACTCCATTCCTGTTTCCCACGGAGAGGGAAGGTTTACAGCTTCTGATGATATCATGTCCCGGCTCTTTGAAAATGGGCAGGTTGCGACCCAGTATACGGATATCTGCGGGAACCCAACCCATTCAATTCAGGGAAATCCAAATGGTTCTCTTAACGCAATCGAGGGTATTTGTTCTCCCGATGGAAGAATTCTGGGAAAAATGGGTCATTCCGAGAGAAATGGAAAGAATGTAGCCCGTAATATCCATGGTGAAAAGGATCAGGGTATATTCAGAGCAGGGATTGATTATTTCAGATAAATACAGACGCCCTCCGGGGGCTCAGGTGAAACGTGGAGTAAAATCCTTTGGTTTTATAACAGCGCCCTCCTCTGTTTTCTGTAATTTTTCGCTGCGGTATCTACTTTATGGCCCGGCACGTTGAAAAGAGGCTGTTAATAAAGAAGAATTGTAGATATAATAGTGTGGTTTTATGGGGGATTTTTTTCAGACCCTTTAAAATAGTGATTATTTACAGGAGGTTTGAGTGGTTACGTACACAGTTACGCAAAAGCTTATCAGTCTTGGGGCTAAGTATCTTGTTAGAACCGGCGAGTCAAAGGATGTTATTATGACGGTAAAAGGAAGGATCCTTTCTTTTACACCAAAACTTGAGGCTATAGAGGGCGAGGATGGAAGTCCTGTAGCAAGAATGACAGGAAATCTATTTAAGACAAAATTCGAAATTTTTGATAATTCTGATAAAGTTACGGCAACTATAAGTTTTCCTTTTATGGCATTTGTTAAAAGGTTTACCCTTACCGCGGACGGCAAAACATATCAGGCAAAGGGCGGTTTAATTGCCAGAAAATTTTCATGCCTTGATGAATCGGGTAAAGAAGTTCTAACAATTTCGAAGGATTTTTCCTTCAGAGATAAATTTACCATTAATATGGATGAAAGTTTTCCAAAGGGATCAGGAATACTTGCTGCTGTAGCTATTGATCAAAGATTTTTTCAGGACAGGTAGGAAAAATCTTTCCGGCTGTCAGGACTTCGGCTCTGGCAGGATGTTGATTTTTTTTATCATGAATTATAGAGCCAGCAGGCTGTCATATGTCCTGGAGCCACTTCCTTTAATTCGGGATACTCTTTTCTGCAAATATCTTTTGCTACAGGGCATCTTGGAGAAAAATGGCATCCTCGGGGGGGATTTATGGGGGAAGGGACATCTCCCATAACGATTTTTTCCTTTTTTTCTCTTCCCTTCGGGGATGATGCCGGGAAAGCTGCGAAAAGAGCCTTTGTATAGGGGTGGAGATGTTTCTTTGTCAGCTCGCTTTTTTCTGCGATTTCGACTATTTTCCCCAGATACATGACAATAATTCTATTTGCTATGAATTCTACAACTCCAAGATCATGGGCGATAAAAATATAGGTAAAGCCATGTTTTTCCTGTAAATCCATTAAAAGATTTATAATCTGAGCCTGGACAGAAACATCAAGAGCCGAGACAGCCTCATCGCAGATGAGGAATTCAGGCCCCAGGGCGAGGGCTCTGGCAATACCTATTCTCTGCCTCTGTCCCCCTGAAAATTGATGCGGAAACCGGTTTTTATAAATTGGACTGATACCAACCTCACTTAATAGGTCTTCAACTATTTTTTGCCGTGAGATTCTGTCGCCAATGCCATGTATCCGCAGAGGCTGCTTTATAAGCTCGGATATTTTTTTTCTAGGGTTCAGTGAAGAATAGGGATCCTGGAAGATCATTTGCATTTTTTTCCTGGTCTTTTTTAAGTCCGATTTACCTAGAGAAAAGATATCTTTATTTCGATAAAAAACACTTCCCGATGTTTTTTCGTAGAGTCTGAGAATTGTCTTCCCCAGGGTTGATTTTCCGCAGCCCGATTCTCCCACTATTCCCAGGATTTCTCCCTCGTTTACCGAAAAACTGATATTATCAACTGCTTTCAGAATCGGCCTGGTGCCTGAAAAGGTCTCTGATTTTAATTTAAAATGTTTTGAAAGATTTTTAACTTCCAGCAATGTTTCCATCTCGATTTTCCTTATTTAAGATTGTGGCACCATACGTCATGTCCGGGCTTAAAATTTGTTTTTCGGGGAAAGGTCTTTCGGCATTTAGGGGTTGCAAGTGTGCATCTATTTTCAAAAGGACACCATTTCCCGATAGTGAGTAAATCAGGAACTGTTCCGGTTATTGTTTCAAGACGATTCGCTTTTATGTATTTTTTATTCGAGGGAAGCGAGTTCAAGAGTCCCAGGGTGTAGGGGTGTTTCGGGTTGTCAAAAATGGTAAAGACATCAGCCTCTTCGACCTTATGTCCGGCATACATAATAACAACACGATCTGCCGTTTCCGCCACAACGCCCATGTCATGGGTTATAAGGAGTAGAGACATTTTTATCGTTTTCCTTAAGTCGGCTATTAAGTGTAGAATTTGAGCCTGTATGGTTACATCGAGAGCCGTCGTTGGCTCGTCTGCTATAAGAAGACCCGGTTCAGGAGATGCGAGGGCAATGGCTATCATCGCCCTCTGTCTCATCCCTCCGGAGAGCTGATGGGGATAGTCGCGGATACGTTTGTCAGGGGAGGGGATTTTGACCAGATCAAGGAGGTCTACCGCTTTTTCCAGGGCTTCATCTTTTTTGATTTTTTCATGTGTCATAAAAACATCGGCAATCTGATCCCCAATTTTTATTACGGGGTTCAGGGATGTCATGGGTTCCTGGAAGATCATGGAAATCCTGCTTCCACGTATTTCTCTGAGTTCCTTACGGGAGAGCTTCAGGAGATCCTGTCCCTCAAAAAATATTTCGCCGTTAACTATCTTTCCAGGGGGCATGGGGATAAGCTGATTTATCGAATGGGCTGTCACCGATTTTCCGCATCCCGATTCCCCGACAAGAGCCAGGGTTTCTCCCTGTTTGATGTCGAAGGAAATATTCCTTACAGCCTCAACGACCCCGCGCTGTACATAAAAATTAACGCTGAGATTTCTTATTGACAATAGAACATCATTTTTGTTTTCCATATTTATCTCATTAAAAAGTATTTAATCCCTCAGCCGGGGATCAAGAATATCTCTAAGCCCGTCTCCAAGGAGGTTGAAACCAAGGACGGAAAGGAGGATGGCAATACCCGGAAATGTCACTATCCAGCCAGCATTAGTAATAAACTCCCTTGAGCTGGCAACCATCAACCCCCATTCCGGTGTGGGGGGCTGAGCCCCAAGTCCGAGAAAGGAGAGGGCGGCGGAACTCAATATGGCAGATCCAACCCCGAGAGTGGCCATTACCGTCAGGGGAGCCAGACAATTAGGCAGTATCGACTTAAACATAAGCTCCAGGTCGGAGGTTCCCAGAGATCTTTCGGCGACAATATAATCGTTTTCTTTTTCGGCCAGTACGGAGGCTCTGACAAGGCGGGAATACCTTGGAATCTGGGATATACCTATGGCAATCATGGCGTTTACAAGGGAGGGACCCAGGATCGCTACAATAACAATCGTCAGGAGGATGTAGGGAAAGGCCAGCATTATATCTATGATTCTCATAATAATTTTGTCAACAATGCCCCCGTAGTATCCCGAAACAACCCCGATAAGTATTCCTGAAAGAAGGCCTATGCCGACAGAAATAACACCTATTACCATGGAAATTCTTGCTCCATATATCAGTCTGGAAAGAAGATCCCGCCCTAGATCATCCGTTCCGAGGATGTGCCCAGGGCTTAAGGGAGGGAGCTTTCTCATCGCCATAATCTGTTCAAGGGGATCATGGGGCGAGAGCAGGGGAGCAAAAAATGCGGTTAGTACGAACAGGATAATAATGACAAGCCCGGCCACAGCAGCCTTATTTTTAAGCAGCAAATATATTGATTCCTGGAGCAGGGTCGGGCTCGGAGGTGCTTCTATTCCAGGGTTTTTACTCTTGTTCATGTTTATTCCCCTATTTTAAACGTATCTTCGGGTTAATGACCGAATACAGGATGTCGACAATCAGATTGATTAAAACAAAAACTATTGAAATCATTATTATACCCCCCTGAACAGCGGGGTAATCTCTGGCCGAAATGGCGTGGTAGAGCCATTTTCCGATTCCGGGCCACGAGAATATTGTCTCGGTTAATACCGCTCCGGCCAGTAACAGACCGAACTGTATTCCTATTATTGTTATCACAGGGAGGAGGGCATTTTTAAGGGCGTACTTGAAAATAACCTGTCTTTCGGGAATCCCCGCAGCTCTGGCAGTTTTTATGTAATCCTGTTTTAGAACCTCAAGCATGGAGCTTCTTGTGGTTCTCGCTATAATGGCAAGGGGTATGGATCCCAGGGCAAGCGATGGGAGGATCAGGTGGTGGAGGGCGGACAGCAGGAAAGAAGCGTTCCCTTTTTTGAACAAATAGATAATACTGTCAAGGATGAAGAAGTTGGTGATTGGAGTAAAGCTGCACCTTAGATCCATCCTTCCCCCCGTGGGGAATATATCGAGTCCAACGGAGAATATCATTATCAGAACAAGGGCAAGCCAGAAAACAGGCATGGACACCCCCACAAGGGCACCGACCATGGACGAGTAGTCTATTATTGTATTCTTTTTGGTAGCGGAAACAACCCCTATAAAAATACCGAGGCTTACGGCAAAAAGCATGGCGAAAAAGGACATCTCTATTGTCGCCGGGAAACGAGCCATAATCTCATCGGTAACCTTTTGACCGGTAACGATAGACCTCCCAAAATCGAGGTGGCAGACGTTACCGAGGTACTTCAGATAGCGTTCATGAGGGGGTTTATCCAGTGCCAGTTCTTTTCGTAATTTTCTCAGACCCTCAGGATTGGCACGCTCCCCCATCATAACCTGTGCCGGATCCCCGGGAATGGCTGCAATTACAAAAAAGACAAGGGTAATAATTCCAAACAGAGTGGGTATCAATTGAGCAAGACGCGTAAGAATGAACTTTATCATGTCTACCATCCCGAAAAGTATTACAGCCTGATAATAAAAAGAATTTCAAAAAAACTGTACGATAGGACAGCATTTATGGAATTCCTCTGAAAAATCAGGGCAGAACCAGTCAAACCCCGGATTACTGCCTGAGTAGACCTCATCAATGTCTATTATAATAAACAGGCCGCTGAAAAATGTCCAGCGGCCCTAAAAACAGAATTTTCTACTATTTTTTTATCCAAACTTTACGGAAAACACGTTTTCCCGTAGGGTAGAGGACAAAACCCATAACAGTCTTTTTCATTGGTTCTGTAACAAGAGAATGAGCGATTGGCACCCATGGACATTCCTTTTCAAAAATTACCTGTGCCTTTTTATAGTATTTTACCCGGCTGCTATAGTTACTGTCTTCTTTTGCCTTAGCAATGAGATCTGTAAATTCTTCGTTTCTCCAGAAAGAAATATTTCCCGCAGGTTTTTCGGCGGCAGTGGACGAAAGAAGGACATTCAGGAAATTATCAGGATCCCCGTTGTCCCCGGTCCATCCGAGAAGAGCCATTTCATGTTCGCCATCAGCAGTTTTATCAAGATAAATACCCCAGTCGTAGGAAACAATTTCTGCATTGATTCCAACCTTTGCCAGTTGAGCCTGCATAATTTCGGCGACCTTTCTCCCGTTCGGATTGTATGGTCTGGAAACGGGCATTGCCCAGATATTGGTATCAAAACCATCGGGATATCCTGCTTCGGCCAGAAGCTTCTTTGCTTTTTCAATGTTGGTCTTATAGCCCTTGAGGCTTTTGTTGTAAGACCACATTCCCGGAGGTATGGGATTGGTAGCGGCAGTACCTGTTTCTCCCTTGTCTATGGCATAATTAACAGCCTGCCTTACCCTTACATCGGCAAAATGCTCTGTATCGCAGTTCATGGCAAGATAGCCCACATTGAGGCCGGCCTGCTGAATTACCTTGATATCGGGGTTGCTGTTTACATCCTCAAGATCCTCGGGCGATGGAAAGTCGATGATATCAACCTCTCCTTTTTTAAGGGCAAGATACCTTGCCGTAGCGTCTGGAATTACCTTAAAGATAAGTCTATCCAGATAGGCCTTCTCTCTCCAGTAGTCGTCATTCCTCTCAAGGACAATATTGTCATCCTTCTGCCATGAAACGAATTTAAAGGGACCTGTTCCAACAGGATTGGAACGGAAATCTTCACCACTTTTCTCGACAGCTGCCGGAGAAACGATGGCGGCGAAATTCATCGCAAGATTTGCAACAAAAGGTGCTTCTTTTCTCTTTAGCGTGAATTTAACCGTATAGGCATCAACTGCCTCTACGCTTTCAATTATATTATCCATATCCATATATCCCCAGTACTGCCAGGGCCCGAGGTTGTTAAATGGATGATCCTTTTTGAACTGTCTCTCAATTGAAAAGACAACCGCATCGGCATTGAAATCCGTACCATCGTGGAATTTTACGTTCTCTTCCAGCTTAAACACAAACTCAAGACCGTCATCGGAAACCGTCCAGCTTTTAGCAAGACAGGGCTGAACCTCCGTGGTACCCGGCTTAAATTCCACCAGGGTTTCAAAGACATTATCGGCAATGTAGAATGACTCACCGTCTGTTTCCCTTCCTGGATCAAGACCAACCGAATCTCCTGAACGGGCAAAAATCAGAACCCCTCCGCTTTCACCCTTTTCAGCTCCACCACATCCTGAAAAAACAAAAGAAATAAGCAGCAACAAAGTAATTGCGGCAAATGTTATTTTCTTCATTTCCTCTCCTCCTTTTTGATTAATACCGCCATTATACGGGATTAAATCAAGACAATCAATTACTTTTTGGGATAATCAAGATGGTTACAGAGCTATTTGATAGAAAATCGGGGTATCCGGTGTTTATCCATCCGGGGAAGGAGATCTATATCCATCTTGTTTTTGCTCTTGATTGTCGTTTAAGAGGTCTGCAGAAATCCCTCAGTCAGTAATTTTTCTGTTTTCAGAATATCACCTCCAAAGGCAATAACCCCTTCAGTATGCCCCGCCATCGGGAAGATTCCTCGTTTAACACTGTTTCCCTTTATCAGTCTGAATATATCCTCAGCAATCTCAGGGGTTCCGTATTCCGCATCTTTTGATGTTGCAGGAAAGTTGTTATCTAAAAGGAATTCCCATATTTTTTTATTATGTATATGAATAACACAATTTACACTACCAGCGGCTAGATAAATTGCAGCGTGGCTTAATGATTCCGATGAAGCCTTACACATCCCGCAGCATGAAATTTCATTTTTTCCGATATCAAATCCATACACCTCGGAATAATCTGATATTTCAAGTTGTTTTTTATAACCGGTTTTTGATCCGGTTATAAGGAAACTCCCCGAGCTTCCAATTCTCATGCTGATGTTCCCGTAACCTATTCCGGACGGGAGAACCCCGATGTATTTTTTTTTATGGAGCCGGGAACGGGCGTTATTCAAATCTGTAAAGTTGTCATACAGGGGACATTCTTTTTTAGAGTAATTAATATTGAACTTAATATATCCGTCCGCACTTTTCATTCTATAATATCCTCTATGCTGATTACAATGTCTTTTATGTCCAGCATTGCATTTATCAAATAAACCTCTTTAAATTTTTTTATATCTTCTCTTCTAATCCGTTTTTCTTTTATTGTTTTGCTGTCAAGAAGCTTCTGCCTTTTTGTCCCCCGCAAAAGGGGAGTTGCGGGGGTAAACAACCCCGCTTTTCCGCTGAAAATAATATTGCAAAAAGAGGTATCCGTTACCAGATCGTCTTTTATAATTAGAATATCATCACATGTTCCGCGGAGTTTAAACAATTCATCAAGACTGTTTCGGTTGTTAAATTTATATTTGTACTCGATTTCATCGTTGTTGATTATTTTTATTCTGCCAATTTTCTTTTTTTTATATTTAACAAATTCTATGCCTTCAATTTCTCTGGAATATAGTATTCGGGACTTGAATAATCCCTTTGCAGGAAAATCGGAATTTTGCAGGAAGCTCCACAGGTTAACAACATTTTCAAGGCCGTATAAATCATGCCTTGTTTTATTCATCCTGCACATATGATATTCGACATTGAAAAAAACGCCGTTATAAAGCTTTACTGTTTCTATCAGTTTTTCCATCATCAATTATTTTTCCGTGTCCTTTCGATTCCTGTGTTTTTCGAGAACAGACATCTCATCTTCTACATCAGCATTTCCCGCCATTTTTGCAGCCTCTTTTATTTCGGCAAGTTCTTTCTTTATTTTATCGAGTTCAGAGAAGAATTCCCCCAATTTTTTCATGACTTCGGGTATATCTTTTGGAGATATTAAAAAGATAATCAACAAAACAATCAATACTTCGCCGGGGCCTATTCCAAACATCTATTCCCCCTGTTTATTATGCGGTATGAAAATTATGCCTATCAAGATACAAAGCAAATATAAAACTACCATAGGAGCGGCAAGGGCTATCTGCGAAACAATATCGGGGGGGGTAAGTATCGCTGAAATTATAAAAATAATCCCAACAACGTATTTGAAGTTTTTGATAAGTGAGGCTGTCCTGATAATATTCATTTTCAATAAAAAAAGCAGGACTACGGGGAACTGGAAACATAAACCAAAACCTATGAGAAACTGGAACAGGAAAGAAATGAATTTTTCGAAAGATATTACCCTTACAACATTTTCCGGGTAAAAGATCTTTTGTTTAAGGAAAATTATTGACGCAGGCAGGACGGATTTATAGGCAAAAAAAACACCGGAGAGAAAAAGTAAATAAGATGAGCCCAGAGCAAGAAACATATAAACTTTTTCCCTGGCCTTTAATGCCGGCAGGACAAAAAGGATAATCTGGGATAAAAGAATTGGTATGGAAAAAAATAAACCCAGGAGAATGCTTATGTTTACAAGGGTCAGGAATCCCCCGGGGTATGTGAAAACGTAAACTTCCTCTTTTATGATATTCCCGACTTCTTTGACAATAAGCGGATAGAATAAGCTGCTTGCCACCGACAAAACCAGGACACTCCCCGTAACAACAAGAAGTCTGTTTCTGATCTCATATACATGATCCCAGAATGCCATATCCCTGTTTTTATTCACCTCTTATTTAGCCTCCGGTCTTCCCTCCTGATCTCCATCCCCTTTTTCTCCTTTTACTTCTCTTATTGACTTTTTGAATTCTTTCAAACCCTCTCCAAGGGAACGGGCAATTCCGGGTATCCGTGATGCGCCAAAAATAAGTACTAAAATACCCCCAATTATTATTATTTCTCCGGTACCTATCATTTTCCCTCCGCCGGAACTAACGCTCCACGTTTAAGTCTATGGCTTTTTCCGGCCATATCAAGTGATTTATTTCGTTTTTTTCGGGTTCACCCCCTCCGGGGAAGCCTGTCCCTTCTCCTAAAAGGTGATAAAAATCACACAAAAAGGTGGCAATACGAAAATTGTTTTTGCAGATAGATTCGAGCCTGAGTATCAATATTTAAGGAGGAATTATGAAAAACAAAAAGAATGTTACAGGATGGTTACTGCTGCCGGCCGTACTGGTAGTATGTTTACATCAATTTCCTGGATTATCCCTGAAAGTTTTGATCCGCACATCCGACTGGAATGCCTGCAGGATACCATGGAGACTGGCAGGCCTTTTTTTTATAAAATACCAGGGTTTCCGGTGAGTAAATTTACTTTTGTCTTTTAAGACTCAACTGAAAACGGCAGCCGCCCCTCCTGCGATTTTCAACCCTGATTGTGCCCTTATATTTCTGCATAATTCTATAGCTGAGGGGAAGCCCCAGTCCCATATTACGCCCTGTTGCGGCTTTTGTAGAAAAAAACGGTAAAAAAATCTCCTTCTGCTGATCTGCAGGGATTCCCGGACCTGTATCCTCAAACAGGATAATAACCAGGTCTTTTTCGGTTTTCAGGCATATACCAAGAGAGCCTCCGTCGGGCATAACCTCAAAGGCGTTATATGCAAGATTCAAAAAAACCTGTCTTAGCTCGTTTTTATCCGCTTTGACCTGGCAGGATTCCCCGGCTCTGGAAAATTCTATCGTAATTCCCGATTCCTCTGCTTTAACTTTTAGCAGCCGGGTTAGGCTCTGGAGCAGATCTCCGGGATCGAAGATTGTAACCTCACTGGATGATCTATCCGAGAAAGCTATCAGGTTGCCGACAATTTTCGCTACTGATTCTATTTCTTCCTCGATTCCCCTGATAATATCCATTTGTTTTTCGTTAATGCCGGAGAATTTCAGATTTTCCAGACAGTAGCCCATGATATCGAGGGGATTGTTTATTTCGTGGGCCACTCCTGCAGATAAAAGCCCGAGAGAGGCCAGATTCTCCGACAGGGTAATTTTCTCTCTAAGTTTTTCCTGTTCTGTTATATCTGTCATAATTAAAATATTTCCGAGAAGGGTAGACCTTTCCGTTATGGGATAGATAGTCAGGTTGAACAAGAGGTTTTTCCCATTTTTTTTAAGGGGTATCTGGTAGTAGGTTTTGTATTTTCTGTTACTAAAGGATTTTTTAAGTATTTTTGAGAATTTTTCATTTCCCGGGGGTATTAATTCTATAATCCGTTTATCCCCTATATTCGATCCAAGGATATTTTCTGCCGCTGTATTCTGCATTCGGATTTTTCCGCTGCCGTCCAGTATTACAAAACTAACCGGAAGATCCTTTATTACCGCTTCATTGTATTTGAGTATCTGACTGAATGTTTCTTTTGTCAGGACATCTCTTGTGTTAAGGCTGTGGGTATAGGCGAGCCGGATCAGGTTTGTTTTGTCAATGTGATCGACTTTTTCCGTGAGAAGAACCCTTCCTTCACGAATAATTGTAATCCTGTGGGCTATGTTGTAGATATCATCCACCCTGTGGCTGATAAACATGACCCCCATTTCTCCGGCGGCAGTCCTTTTGTTAAGGATGTCCAGAAGCCGGCTCTGGTTTTCCGATGATAGTTTTTCAAGGGTTTCGTCCATTAATAAAAATCTGGGGTGGTGGTAAAGATGTCTCAGGATATCAACAAGAACCTTGTCTGACAGTTTCAGATCCGACAGCAGGGTAGAGGGATCAAGATCGAAATCCATTTTTTCAATGTACTCACCGGCTGTCTGGAGGTTCTTCCTCCTCGTAATAAAGGGATAAAGTCCTGCTTTATTGTCAAGGAGAAGATTTTCGGCAACTGTCATATTCTCATAAAGGGGGTTGTTCTGTGCGACAATTCTGATTCCCAGAGCCATGGCGGTTCCGGGGATGAGGGGTTCCATTAGTTTTCCCTTCCAGTAGAGTTCCCCTTTTAAGGGGCGCTGCATCCCCGCCACTATGTGGGCAAGTGTTGATTTTCCCGCTCCATGCTCGCCTATGATAGCGTGGATTTCTCCTCTCTTAAACTCAAGGTTTATATTTTCCAGGGCGGTTACACTGTTGTATTGCTGGCATATCCCACGGGTTCGCAGTAGTACCATCAGGTTATCCCGTACTTCTCAAGTTTGTTGTAGAGTGTTTTTCGGCTTATCTTAAGGAATTCTGCTGTTTTTTTCTTGTTAAAACGCCAGGTTTTCAGTGTTTCGCGGATCAATTTTTCTTCCATTTTGTCTCCTGGTTTTTTTTGGGGAGTTCCCTCTCCATGAACTGTTTTTTGCAGGAGATCCGGGGGTAAATCCTGGATGGTGATAGATTTACCGGTAGAGACCGCTTCCATATAATGAATAGCGTTTTTTAATTCCCTTATATTTCCCGGCCAGGTGTAGTTATTTATTATTTCCATTACTTCATTACTCAGGGATTTCTGAGGGGTGTTAAGGTTTTCCGAGATCTCTTTTAGAAAATAATCAATAAGGAGGGGGAGATCCCCCTTTCTTTCCCTTAAGGGAGGGATCCTGATTGTTGCGAGATTGAGTCTGTAAAACAAATCCTCCCGGAATTCTCCTTTTTTAAGCATTTCCTGGAGATTTTTATTAGTAGCTCCTATAAAACGAACATCAACTGTTATTGTTGATTCCCCCCCGAGTCTTCTTATTTCCTTGTTCTGAAGGGTCCTCAGTATTTTCGATTGAATTTCCAGGGGCATATCTCCTATCTCATCGAGGAAGAGGGTTGTTCCCCCGGCTCTCTCGAATATGCCCTTGAAATTCCTGTCTGCACCCGTATAGGCACCCTTCTCGTGGCCGAATAATTCATTATCAAGAAGATTTTCGGGAAGAGCGGCACAGTTTAGCTTGTAGAATTTTTTGTTGCTGCGTGAGGACTGTTTGTGAATAAAATCAGCTATCAGCTCTTTCCCCGTCCCGCTTTCTCCCGTAATCAGAATGGGGAAATCCCTTTCTGCAAGTTTTCTTAGCTTTTCAAGGATTCCGAGCAGCTCCCCGTTTTTTGTAATAAGCCTGTTTTTATTTTCCTGGAGAAGCTCCTTTAGTTTGGTATTCTCCTCTTTCAGGTGCTTATAGCTTCCTGCATTGATGACCCTTTGATATATTTTTGCAAAGTTTACGGGTTTCTGGATATAATCATAGGCTCCGAGTTTAAGTGCTTCAACTGCGTTTTCTACTGTCCCGTATCCTGTTACCATAATCACCGGAATGCTGCTGTAGTTTTTTCTGAGATATTTCAGAAGCTCCAGCCCGTTTTCTTCTCCGAGGCGGAGATCGAGAATAATTGTATCGGGAATGAATTTCTTCAGCTTTTTTTTTGTTTCAGCAGTATTGAGGGCGTATTCCGCTGCACATCCCATGTGCTCGAAGTCTTTCACAAGTATGCGGCAGAGTTTTTCTTTATCGTCAACCACAAGTATTTTCATAGGGCTATGCATTTAGTTAAATCCATTTTTTTACACACTGTGTAATTATTATACACTTTTTTGGGGTATGTTGTCAAATTAGCGAAAAATTTGTTTATGTTTCTATCACCTAACAGGGTAACTCTTTTACAGATAGATAATTAAAATTTTCTGGCATGATTTTTGCATTGTAGTTTTAATAAACTTCGAAACTCCATCTACTTCAGGGTTTCGGATATAAAACAGGAGGAGAAAAAAGGTGAAACATTTTTTTACGATTTTGTTGGTATTTACTCTGTTTGTTGCAATCCTGCCCGGATGCGGGAGAGGGAGGGGAAATAATTCAGGAGAGGTATCCGTTCTTCCGGGTGATTCTCCAGAGACAACGGATGAGCAGCTGGCTCTGGCAACGGGTCCCAACGGTGAGACCGCAGTAAGGGCAAAGGAAGTCGTTCTTACAGAAGACCAGATTGCCAGTATAAAAACTAAGGGCTATACAGCTGCCATGCTATGGGCCGGTTCAGGAGAATGGTATAATGCAATGTCTGATGGAGCCTCTGCCATGTTTAAGAAGCTTGGTATAAAGGTTCTTATTAATTCCGATGCCCAGTTCGATATGGCCAAACAGGCTACGGATGTTGAAACAAGTCTTTCTCTAAATCCGGATATCATTCTTACCCTTGTTGTCGATCCTGTATCCGGAGCCAGGGCCTTTCAGCCGGCAGTAGATGCGGGGGTAACCCTTGTTCTGGCAGACAATGGTGTTGACGGCTATACCGCAGGAAAGCAGTATTGTTCTGTAGTAACAGGGGATCACTTCGGTATGGGGCGTGCTGCTGCGGAGTTGATGAATGAGGCTATTAATGGTTCGGGTGAGATTGGTTTTATCTTCCATGATGCGGATTTTTTTGTAACAAATAATCGGGATAATGAGTTTAAGCGTACTATCAAATCCAGATATTCAGGTATAAAAATAGTCGCAGAGGGAGGCTTTACCGATGAGGCTGGCACGGAAGAAATTGCCGCAGCGATGTTGACACGTAATCCGGGGATCAAGGGTATATATGTTGCCTGGGATGTCGCCGCAGAGGGAGTAATTGCAGCGTTAAGGGCTGCAGGAAGGGAAGATGTAAAAGTCATTACACACGATCTTGGAGCTACAAATGATCTTGATATGGCGATGGACGGGAATATGTACGGTAAGGTAGCGGATCTACCCTATGATCTTGGGATGTGTATGGCAAAGATCGCCGCTCTAAACCTTCTTGGTAAAAAGGTTCCCCCTTTTGTAGTTGTTCCTTCTGTTAAAATGACAAAAGAAAACATTGTTGAGGCATGGAAGGTTTCGTTAAGAAAAATGCCTCCTGAGAATATACTTAAGACATTAAAATAATAATCTAAAATTCTACACTTATTCAGCCAGGCGGGAAGTAAAACCCGCCTGGAGGGTTTATCTCTGGAGGATCCTTGATGCAAAATAAATTGTCCGGGCTGCTGAAAAAGAACTACAGCCAGTATGTTGTCTATGTTAGTTTTTTCCTTATTTTGATATTTTTTTCCATAACACTGTCGCCTGCGGTATTTTTGTCGCCTTTACAGCTCATGAATATCCTTAGACAAACGGCTATGGTTTCGATTATGGCCGTTGGCATGACTTTTGCGTTAACCGCCGGGGAGATTGATCTTTCCATAGGATCCCTCGTCGCCCTTTCTGCTCTGGTGACAGGGGTTGTACTGAACAGGTTTGACAGTATACCTCTTGCACTTTTTGCGGGGCTTGGTACTGGAGTTACTGTGGGTTTTGTAAATGGGCTTATTACGACAAAAGCACGAATACCCGCTTTCCTGGTAACTCTTGGAACTGCGAGTATTCTAGGAGGTTTGGCTCGGTCCATCACAAATCTTGAATCTGTTCCCATCATAAATAAAAGTTTTAATTATATATTTGGTTCGGGGAATGTGGGGATTGTTTCAACCCTTTTTATCTGGACTATTCTAATAGCCTGTGCAGGTCACCTTCTCCTTAAGAACACACCCTTTGGCAGGGCGGTCCTGGCAACGGGAGGTAATAGAAGTGCTGCAAAATACTCCGGGATACGTACCGACCGTATCAGAATAGCTGTTTTAACAATCAGTGCTCTTTCGGCTTCCTTTGCGGGGGTTCTCTACGCCGGGCGCCTCCATGGTGCACGCTATACACTGGGAGGATCGGATCTTATGACGGTTATTGCAGCGGTTATAATAGGCGGTACAAGTTTTTCGGGGGGCATGGGTTCTGTTGTGGGTGCTATAATAGGCTCGCTGGTTATGGGGATGATGAACAGCGGTCTTCTCCTTATGGGGTTGAATGTTTCCCAGCAGATGATAGCCCGCGGAATTATCATTATTGTTGCTGTTTCCTTGAGTCTCAGGGAAAAATCCGAGTCCTGACGGGGAGGTGCCATGTTTCTGGATGTATTGAAAAAAAGGAATCCCGATTTTATAAAAGCTGCGGTTGTTCTCCACCAGAACCGCCGGATCCCCTCAAACTGCTATCTTCTGGATCTTGATAGAATCAGGGAAAATGCCAGGATTATCAAGGCAAATGCAGATAGATACAATATGAAAGTGTTCGCCATGAGCAAGCAGATCGGCAGAGAACCCTCGGCGATAAAGGCTCTTTTTGAGACAGGAATAGTTGACTATGTTACTGTTGATATTCAGGGAGCGAGGGCAGTTGTTTCCGCCGGAGGGGGGATAGGTCACGCCGGACATCTTGTTCAGATTCCTGGGGGAGATATCCCCTGGATGATAGAGCATTCTCCTGAGTTCTGGACCGTTTTCAGTTATGAAGCCGCAAAAGAGATAAGTGAAAACCTTCCACCGGGAAAAACCCAGAGGGTTCTTGCCCGGATTCAAGCCGAAGGGGATATCTTCTACCGTGGACATGAGGGGGGATTCCCCGCCGAAGAGATCCTGAAAACCGCAGAAAGGCTTGCTTCTCTGCAGGGCATAGAGTTTGCAGGAATAACATCTTTTCCCTGTCTGCTTTTTGATAATGTCAAAAAAGATGTATATACAACTCCCAATCTTAAAACATTAGCCAGGGCTGCAGGGCTTCTGGAAAAAAATGGATGGAATAATCTTGAAATCAACACGCCTGGAACAACAAGTTCCCGGGTCTTATCCCTTTTTGCCGAGGCAGGTTCGACACAAATTGAACCCGGTCACGGTTTTACAGGAACAACCCCTCTTCATGCCGTAAGGGATCTTCCCGAAACTCCCGCAGTTCTTTATGTTTCGGAAATCTCTCATTTTCTGGGGGAAACCGCCTATTGCTACGGAGGGGGGCTTTATATAGATCCTGTTTTTCCTCCCTATGATGTTCAATGTCTATGTCTGAGTGCTCCGGAAGAGATCCTCCAGAGACAGTTCCATATAGAACTTCCGGCAGATAATGCCATTGATTATTACGGGATGATCCGGTCTTCTTCTCCACGGCGGGGAGATACGGTAATAATGGGATTCAGACCCCAGGTCTTTGTTACAAGGTCGTATGTTGCAGGAATATCGGGGATAAGCAGGGGAAACCCCGTACTTGAGGGGATATCCTTTTCTGACGGAAGGAGGGTGGAATGGCCGTAAAGAATGGGTATCTTCTTGAGGCAAGGGGAATCCGGAAAAGTTTTTCCGGTGTGGAGGTTCTTCACGGTGTTGATTTTCTCCTTGAAAATGGGGAAATCCACGGTCTTGCGGGAGCCAATGGGGCGGGCAAGTCCACTTTAATGAAAATTCTTAACGGGGTTTATCATCTTGACGGGGGGCAAATTTATCTGAACGGGAAGATTATGGCGATAAAAACCCCCATAGAGGCCGCCGGAGCGGGTATTGCCATGGTCTTTCAGGAATTCAGCCTGATTTCGACAATGACGGTGGCCGAGAATATCTTTCTTGCACGTGAACCCCTGCATAGAATTCTCTTTATAAACAAGGAAGAAATTCATGCGAGAACCCTCAAGGTATTGGAACGCCTTAAAGTGGATATCGATCCGGATGAAACCCTGGGGAATCTATCTGTTGGAACCCGCCAGATAGTGGAAATTGCGAAAGCTCTCAGCAAGGACTGCCGGGTTTTGATCCTTGATGAACCGACAGCCTCGCTCAGTCAGAGTGAAATATTGATTTTTTTCAGGATTCTCGCAACCCTCAAAGAACAGGGAATTTCAATTATCATGATAACCCATCATCTCCAGGAGATTATGGATATCTGTGACAGGATTACTGTTTTAAGGGATGGTAATGTTACCCTGCGGGAGAAAATCGATTCCATTTGCCTGGAGGATGTTATAAAGGCTCTGGCGGGGCAGACGGTAAATCGGGAGGTATTCTCCCGTGTTTATAAGTCCTATCAAGGGGGGACTCCCTGTCTTGAAGTAAAAGGTTTGAGGTATGCCTCTCTTCTTTCCGGCATCGATTTTTCTCTTTACAAGGGCGAGGTTCTTGGTTTTGCCGGATTGCTTGGAAGCGGGAGAACCGAAATTCTCAAGAATATCTATGGTCTTCTGCATCCATCAGGGGGCGAGATTCTGATAAACACTAAAAATGTCAGGGTAAAGCATCCTGCCGATGCTCAGAAAGAGGGGGTCAACTTTGTTCCTGAGGACAGGCATAAGAACGGTATAATCAGGGGGCAGTCCCTGATGAATAACATAATGCTTTCAGTCTGGAAGGAATATACCCATTTTTTATTTTTGCGTCTGGAAGAAGCCGCAAAGAAGGTCGGTGTTTTGATAAAACGCCTTAAAATAAAAACTCAGGGATGGAGTCAGCTTATTGAGCAGCTCTCTGGAGGGAACCAGCAAAAAGCGGTTATAGCCAGAGCAATAGCGGCAAACACAAGGATCTTACTCCTTGATGAGCCCACCGTTGGGGTTGATATAGCCTCCAAGCAGGAGATTCTCAGTGCGGTGCGTCAGTTTGCCGATGAAAACAAGGCCGTGATTATCGTATCCAGTGAGATGGAGGAACTTGCGCAGGTCTGTGACAGGGTTCTGGTTATAAAAGAGGGAAGAATAATAAAGGAGTTTAATCGCCGCGATGATGTTGAAATAACGGAGGATATTCTAATGGCTGCATCCCAGGGCCGGGTATAGTCTTTCTTTCTCCTATTCGCATTAGATTTGACAGTATCAAAAAAAGAGCGTATTATATTCAGGTAATGAAAGAGTATAATGGTATCTCTGCATCCCAGGGCATTGTCGCGGGAAAGGCCTTTCTGTACATCGAAGACAATATTAAGATCCCGGCCTATGAGATAAAAAGCAAAGAAATAAAACAGGAGCTGGATAGGTTTCTTAAGGCCGTAAGAAAGGCCGAGGAAGAGCTGGGAGAGCTGAAGAAACGGACTGTTGCTGAACTGGGAGAGCAAGAAGGGAGAATACTCGACGCTCATATTCTTATGCTGAATGATCCTGAATTTCAGGATGAAATCAATAAAAACCTGATTACAAAAAAGAGAAATGTTGAATGGGTTCTGCTTGATGTAATAAATAATTTGATAGACAAAATGAAATTATCAGAGGATACCTATTTGAGAGAGCGTTCTCTTGATATCAAGGATATTTCCGTAAGAGTGCTTAACAATCTGCTCTACAGGAAGAGAAAGCTCCTTTCCGATATTACTGAAGAAGTAATTCTGGTTACGCATAATCTTTTACCATCGGATGCCCTGTTGATGAACAGGCGGATGGTTAAGGGAATCGCCATGGATGTCGGGGGCAGGACATCTCATACGGCGATCCTTGCTCAGTCGTTTGAGATTCCAGCGGTGCTGGGACTTTCGGATATTACAGCACATATCCGGGATGGTCAGGAAATAATAGTGGATGGTAATGCCGGTAAGGTTATTATTTCCCCCGATGCCCCCACAAAGAGAAAATATGAAAATAAATATCAGGAGTGGCAGAGGCGGGAGGTTCAGCTCCTATCTTTGAATGAGTTATCCGCTGAAACAAAAGACGGTAAGTTAATCAAACTAAAAGCCAATATAGAGGTTCCGGAAGAAGTTGATTCCGTAATGTCTCATGGGGCTGACGGGATAGGGCTTTTTCGTTCGGAATTCCTTTTCTTGCAGTCGTCGAGGATATATTCCGAAGAACAGCAGTTTGAAGTTTATAAAAAAGTTTTAACCGATATGGATAAAAAAAGCGTGACAATTCGTACTCTTGATGTCGGCGGTGATAAAATTATTCCTGATTTTGAGAGTTTTAACGAGAAAAATCCTATTCTGGGATGGCGGGCTGTTCGTTTTTGTTTATCAAAGGTTGAATTGTTTAAAAACCAGCTTAAAGCCCTGCTGAGAGCCTCTATCTACGGTGAGCTAAAAATCATGTTCCCGATGATTTCGGGAATTGAGGAGCTGAACGAGGTCTTTGCCATACTGGACGGGGTTAAGGATGAATTCGATAAAAAAGGGATAGAGTACAAAAAAGATATTCCGGTTGGTATAATGATCGAAGTGCCCTCTGCGGCTCTAACCTCCGATATCCTTGCAAGAAAGGTTGATTTCTTTTCAATAGGAACAAATGATCTGATCCAGTATACAATTGCCGTTGACAGGGGTAATGAAAAAATAGCCTACCTCTACGAACCCTTCCATCCTGGAGTTTTGAGGTTAATAAAATTGATAATTAATAATGCCCACGATGTTGGAATACCGGTGGGGATGTGCGGAGAAATGGCAGGTGATCCCCTTGCCACGGTAATACTCCTGGGATTCGGACTTGATGAATTTAGTATGAGTTCCTTCGGGATTCCTGAGATAAAAAAGATTGTCCGTTCGGTTTCAATAGCCGAGGCTGAGGAGCTGGTTGGCATGATTGAAGAGATGAAATCCTATAAAGAAATAGACCCCTTTATTACGAACTGGATGGAGAGCAGGTTTGACGTCATTGCTGGATAAGCCGCATATACCCGGAATAGCAATTGTCGGGCGTCCGAATGTGGGAAAATCGACCCTGTTCAACAGATTCCTGAAAAAAAGGAGAGCCATTACGGATCCTACGCCGGGTGTCACGCGGGATTCAATAGGAGAGGTCTGTGAGATTTCCGGAAAAAAAGTGATTCTCTTTGACACCGGCGGGATAAAACTGGATAATGACGATCTCGATGAAATTGTAAAATCAAAAAGCCTTGAAACCGCCAAAAATGCCGACTTGATATTGTTACTCATGGATGTCATGGAAATTACCCCTGAAGACAGGGAATTTATAGAATACCTGCGTCCCTATTCAAAAAAAATTATTCTTGTTGTAAATAAAGTTGATAATGAAAAAAGAGAACAGGATTTATGGAATTTCTATTCAATAGGCTTTGAAAAGGTTGTAGGTATTTCCTCCGCTCACGGCAGCAATATTTCCAGTCTTGAAGACATGATTGTTAAGGCTGTAGGGGATTTCTCCGGAAGTGAAATAGGGGGAGTTGAGGAGGAAACCGAACCGGAAATAAAATTGGCAATACTGGGAAAACCCAACACCGGAAAATCTACCCTCGTAAACTCCCTGACCAATCAAAAATTATCGATTGTATCCGAGGTGTCCGGTACAACGAGGGATGTTGTAAGGGGGGAGTTTATACATGATAATCATCACTACCGGGTTCTGGATACAGCAGGGATAAGGAAAAAGAAGAAGGTCAACGAGAATGTTGAATACTATTCCGTAAGCCGGGCAATAGGGACTATTGAGGAAAGTGATGTAATTTTTCTGATGATTGACGCAGAAGAGGGAATTTCCGATCAGGATAAAAAGATTGCCGGATTAATTGTAAAAAAGGGGAAAGGGGTAATTCTTGTTTTAAGTAAATGGGATAAAATCAAAGCCTCTCTGAAATCGGAGAAAAATGCTGTAGAAAAGATTCGCTTTCATTTTCCAGTACTCGATTTTGCCCCCGTAGTAACGATTTCCGCCATAAAAAATAAGGGTACAGGGAAACTGCTTAAAACGGCGTACGAAGTCTGGAGTCAGTTAAATACCAGGGTTGAAACATCCCACCTGAATCGCCTCCTGGCGGTATGGGTTCAGGATTTTACTCCCCCAGGGGTCAGCCCGAGGAAAAATTATAAAATACGCTACATTACCCAGTTTAAATCAAATCCTGTTATATTTATCCTTTTTATAAACAGAATAAAAGCCTTTCCTGAAAGCTATATCAGGTATATTACGAACATGATACGGAATGATATTGGATTTAAGAACGTTCCGATTACCCTGGAGTTAAGGAAAAGATAATAATTTATTCCTGAAATCCGATAGGTAAAAGTAGGATGAAGATATATTTTTTGTTATTTTTCTTTTTTCCCTGTTTGTTTCTTTTTACGCAGCAGTACTGCCCCGATCTTTACGATATAGAAAATAATCTACTACGGCGGGAATATAAGAAAAAAATAATTCAATCAACAGCAGATGTTCTCATGCTGCACTCAGGATATTTAACCTCCGGGAGCGGAAGGAGAGTACATTTCGATATCCAGCGGAAAAAAGATTTCTATTTTATATTGTTTACAAACGAATTGAACAACTCCTTCCCTGTTTTCAGTGCCGGAAGCGTTATAATAAAGCGTAGTATTAAGGACGGCTCATTCCTCCAGATAAAAATGTTTATAAGAAATGATCCCGGCTGTTTTATCAGGATTTTTCCTCTTTACAAAGATCTGATTGTGGGAAATGGAAGCAACAACTCAATATCAGAATTGCAAAGATCGAGTATGGATGTCTATTTATACGGAAAATTACTCTATGAGAATATTATTCTTCCATGTTCTTTCGATACGGCTCTAACAATCTCATTTTCAAAGATTGTTGAGATGACGGGAGACAGTGTTGAATGGGAGCTGTTGCTGCCGGAAAAAAAGAAGAACAGTGAGAACCTTCTTACAAAGAAGATTGCCCAAAAAATCAGGGCAGAAATTCCCGGGTTAAGGGAAGCTGAAGACGGGGCAATAGATGAGGACGGCGAATATGTTTATATAGAAACACTGGAAAAACAATTCCGGGATGATTGTGGTCTTAATTGTTCGGGGTTTGCCAAATGGGTTGTTGACGGTCTGTTTTATCCCATTCATGGTAAATATATAGAAATTAGCAGATTGAAAGAAAAACATCCCGATCTGAGGGGGAGTGACTGGAGTGAGAGATACGAAGATCAAAGAGATCCCTATTTTGGGCTGGATTGGATCAGAAATTTGGGTTTTGTGATGAAAAATACGGATGCTCGCAGCTATCTCCAGGATAGAGATAAGATTGATGTATCAGGTGTTCCCTTTTTTAAATACACAACCAATGTTGGATATCCTGTCAGGGATCTAAAACTTCTGTTTTACTTTCTTGCCAGGATTGAGCCCGGTTATATTTATATAGGATCTGTTAACCGTGAAGTTGGGAAAAAGCCTATGCTCCGTCAGTATGTCCATGTTGTTGTTTTTTGTCCCTACATTGATGAAAATGATGAAATAGTAGTTGATGTTTTTGAGAGGTACACGGGGGTACTGGAAACGAATCTGGAATCACTTGAGAAGAGATTTCGAAATGATTATATCCATCTTGTAAGAATCAGGGCAGAGGGCGACTTCTATCATAAAAACGATTTTTAGTATTTTTTGGGTCTTTATGCATGATTCCGGGAAATACCACAAAACTCATAATTCGGCGTTCAAAAAATTTCCGTCCTGTACAGGCCTGCCATATGGATATATGGAATCACTGCTCTTGATTACTAATTGAGTCTTATGTACTATGTAGCATATGATTAAGGCCGTTATTTTTGATATCGACGGTACCCTGTACCCCGATTTTAAGATGTATTTTCACTCCATATTCTTTTTCCTCTGTCATCCCAGGCTTGTATTTTTTTTTAGCAAAATACGGAAGCAGATACGAAAAGAAAGGCCAATAGGGAATTTTAGAGACAAACAGGCGGAAATGCTTGGAAAAATATATAAAATACCGGAGAAGAAGGCCTGTGAAATACTGGAAAAATATATCTACGGTAAATGGGAATCCACATTCAGGGGAATAAAAATAACCAGAGATGTAATCGATGCTCTTAATGAATTAAGGAATATGAAACTAAAGTTGGGCGTACTGTCGGATTTTCCCGTTGAGAGAAAGCTTCGGTTTCTCGGTCTTGAGGGGATATGGGATTGTGCAGTCTGTTCGGAGATTACAGGTTATCTAAAACCGAATCCCGAATCTTTTCTGTATGCAGCTAAGAGGCTGAATGTCCCTGTGCATAACATTTTGTTTGTCGGAAATAATTATTTTTATGATATAATTGGTGCCAGTAATGTGGGGATGAAAACGGCACATTTGTCTCTGAGAAAATCAAAAGCGGGTTCTGCGGCTGATTTTACATTTTCAGAATATTCCAGTTTGGTTGAGTTTATAAAAAATGAAACCGGAGGGAATTGCAAAGCAGATGAGTAAGGATTTATCGACTGGATACCGGTTATAGCAGCGGGATGCCGGCAGAATACCTAAATATCCCGGCATAAGATATATTAAAGTTTTGGGAGCGGGAACTATGGAATATTTTTATGTAACTCTTTTTAATATCGGGATTGTCCTGGTAATTTTGATGGTTTATCGTCAGATGGATCAGAACAACAGATCTTTAGAAAAAGTAAAGCGCTATACCGATAGAATGAAAGAGAAGTTAAGCGGTTTTGTTGATGAAAAAACCCTTGAGTTGAAGGATCTTTCTGTTGAAGTCGATGTACACCAGAAGGCTGCCAAAGAAATTCTAAAAAGAATTATTAAGGCAGAAGAAGACTTGAGCGGAAGATCCGATAAAATCGAGTCTATCAATAAACGAATAATCGAGTACGATAGCTCCCTTGATGATCTGGTCAAGATGTCAATAAGGGTTGATACAAACCTGAAGCATTTGCAGGAGGAATCCGATTTTGTAGACAGGGTGGGCAGACAGATAAAAGAGGCCTCATCTCAGATGCAGAGGATTGAACAGAAGATTCCTGGAATAAGCAAGGAATTTTCAAGACAGAATGGTGAGCAGCTGGTTAATATCAGAAAAGAAATAGTGAAGAATACCGAAAAACAGGTAGCTAGCATATCAGGACATGTCAATAAAGCAGAACAGATGGTCAAGGATTTTTTAAACCATATTGAACGTCTTGAGGCGAGGAGAGATGAGGTTGAATCCGACACAATAAAATCCCTCAAGGATATTTCCGGCGGATTTATCAGGGATGCCGAAAAAGAAAAAATTAGTTTAAGCGAAAATTTTAGTGCCGAGCTTGATGATATATTTTCAAACAACCTTGAGAAGGTTAATGCTCTTAATGGAAAAGTTAAGGAGAATTATGAAAAACTCAAGAGAGAAATCTCTGTAACGGGGAGTACAGTAACTGAAAAGGTAAAAGCTTTTCAATCTAATCTGAAAACCCTTGAAAGGGAATATCAAAATAATATCCAGGCTATTGCAGTCAGGGGAAAAAATTTAGAAGATGAAGTTTTTATTAACCTGAAAAACCACATCGTTTTTGCTTCCGAAAAAGTTAAAAACGAAATGTCCGAAAATGTGGGAACGCTGAATGAAAGGATCGTCAAGATTCAGGAAAATGCTGATAAAAAGATGGAGAAAATAGAGAAGTCCATACAGGAATATGAAGAGAATCTCTTATATAAATTCACCAAGCTTGAAGATGTAAATGTTGATATTATAGAAATCGAGAAAAATCTCCATAATTCAATGGGGGGAATAACAGAGAGGATTCAGGAAGATCTGGATGAATTTTCAAAGGAAATTGAGGCTAAACAGACTAAGGAAAAGGAAAAAGTTGAGCTTGAAATGGCGAAAGTTCAGAAGACCATGGAAACCCTTGAAAATGAACTTGTTCAGCTTAAAAAGCGTGCCTACGATAATGTTTCGGAAAAGCTGCAGGTATTTGAGGATGATTTCTTTTCAGATATCAAGAAACGGGATGATAATATCCAGAAAACCATGGGTAAATGGGAAAAGAAGATTGAAAAGGATGTCCGGCTGGTGGCAGAGGAGAATTCTTCGGCAAGGGAAATAATGGAAAAGCATTATTCGGAAGAATTGAAGGACAGGCTGACGGAGCTTCAAAACAAGACCTATCAGCAGTACGACAAGTTTGAGGATCAGGTTCTTGGTTTTCAGGAGAGACTTAATCAGAGAATACTTCTTTCAGAGGGTTCGATCAAAAATCTAGAAGATAGTATAAAAAATGATATTGAAGAAGTTGAAAAAAATTCAAAGACTTTTTTTACAAAAGAGATCGAAAGCAGCAATAGAATTATAAATGATAAGATAAAGAAATTTGAAAAAGAAATTGAAGATCAATTAAAGACTTTCAAAAACAGTGTGGGTGAGTCCAGAAAGGATTTCATGGCTGTTATGGAAACCGCCCGGTCGGAGGCTACTGTCTGGCAGGCGAAAATTCTCCAGCAGATGAAAGTTGAAGAGGCGGATGTAAGCGATAAAATTACCAATCTAAAAACAGAGCTGTCGGCAACTATCGGAGAGATTCAGGAAGAATTTAAGGCTCAGAGGAATGTTCTTATAACCAATACCCGGAAGGAACGCAATGATCTAAAGAATGAGTTAGTAATGGTTTCCGGCAAGATTGATGATTTTGTAGATGATTTCAAGCAGAAAACCATTGAAATTACTGATAGTTTTAACAAGGAAAGAGAAAAAAATGATTTTGAATTCCAGCAGAAAATAAGGGATTTTAGCCTGGAAATTGAACAGCAGGTTAAGGATTTCCGTATTTCTACAAAGGATTTCAAGGAAAAAGTTGATTCAATGCAAAAGAAAATGTACGGCAAAATTGAGGAAAATTCAAAAATACTTACGGTAAATCTCCAGGAAATCGACAAAAAACAGAAAAGTTTTATTGAGCAGACCAAAATATTTGACAGGGCAGATGCCCTGAAGGTTAACCTGCAGGAAGCCATAGAAGATTTAAAGCAGGAGATAGTGCGTGTTGATCATCAGGTAAAAGAATTTAAAGAGGCCGAGAGGAAATTCCTTAAAATCAGAAAAATGGGAGAAGAAGTATCAACGAAATTGACAGGCTTTCTATCTGAAAAAAGAAGGATTGAGGTCATGGAGGGAGATTTTAAGAAATTGATAAACATGTCCCAGGCTGTAGATGTTAAACTGGATCAGGTCACCGGAAGCTACGATTCCCTTCAAAAGATTCAGGCAAAGATCAGGGGGCTTGAGGAGCTTGAAAATGAGGTTCTTCAAAAATATGAAAGGCTTGAGAACAAACGGGATGTGGTTCAAACAGCCATTGACGGTGTGGAAAGTAATTTTCAAAATCTTGAAAAACTGGAAAAGCGTTTTTTTGCTATGAGTAAAGAAATTGAAAAGATTCCTGGAAAACTTAACGACACCGCTAAAAGAATTGACATTCTGACAAAGGATAGAAAAAAAGCGGATCAAGCAATCAAGCAAATCGAGAATATTGATATCCTGCTGGGAGAAATCGAACAGCGGATGAAAAAAATGCAGCAGGCCAGGGAATGGCTTGCAAGAACCGAAACTCGTCTTGATGAGATTCAAAAACAGGCAAAAGAACAGGTTCAGCTGCTTGGATCCCTTCTTAAAGATAATGCCAGGACAGGGAAGAAGGAGAAGGGTGCTCCCCCTATGAGTGTCAGGGATATGGTTATACGCCTTGCCCATCAGGGATGGAAGGTAAAAGAAATAGCTCAAGCCACGAAACTTAGCAGGGGTGAGGTCGAATTGATTCTTGAATTGATTCCCAGGGCTTAATTCCCGGGGCTTCGCATATTTTTCTAAAAAACTTACTCCATAATACGGGAATATTCTCCTGTGTATTCGGTAAAATGCTTGCCGCTTTTAGATTTGGTTAGTATCTTAAAGCAATAGCTGAGGAATTAGAGGTTGGTATGTCGAAGAATCCGGATAAAGAACTCGAAAACGATAATCTAAAGGCAGGTGCAGACAATAAAGAAGGAAGTGCTGTGCCTGTTAAGGAAAAACAAAGCAAAACAAAGAAAACGAGGGAAGAGAAGAAGAAAGGTAAGGAATCCCCTGTTTCAGACGATCTTCTGGCAAAGATCAAAGATGAAAGTACATCCCTGAAAGATCAGCTTTTGAGAAAACAGGCTGATTTTGATAATTTCAGGAAGAGGATGTTCAGGGAAAGAGACGATGCGATCCGCTATGCGAATTCCAGTTTGATTTCCGATCTCGTTGATATTATTGATAATTTTGAGAGAGCCCTAAAATCAGCTGATGAATCCGAGGATTTTTCCGCCTTTAAGGAGGGGATAGTCCTGATTGAAGAACAGTTTACGGGTATGCTTGAGCGGAAGTGGGGTCTTAAAAGGTTTGAATCTGCAGGAGAGGAGTTTGATCCCCAGAAGCATGAGGCAATCCTTATGGAAGAATCCGAGGAGTACGAGGAACCTGTTGTTCTTGAGGATTATCAAAAGGGGTATATGCTCCATGATAGAATTCTGAGACATGCGAAAGTAAAAGTAGCCAAACCAAAGGAAAAACCCTCATCTGATGGGGATACAATGGAGGACTGCGAAGAAGAAACGCAGTCTGTCGGTCAAAATATAAAAGATAGCGATAATTTTAGCAGCAAGAATAAAGGAGATGTATGATGGGAAGGATTATAGGAATTGATCTTGGCACAACAAATTCATGTGTGTCGGTAATGGAAGGCGGCGAACCGGTAGTTATCCAGAATTCCGAAGGTCAGAGGACAACCCCCTCGATTGTGGGATTTACACAAAAAGGAGAGAGACTGGTCGGGCAGCCGGCGAAGAATCAAATAGTAACAAATCCCGAAAATACCGTTTACTCCATAAAACGCTTTATGGGGCGAAGGTTCGGCGAGGTTCCTGAAGAAATCACCATGGTACCCTACAGCCTTGTCGAGGGTTCGAATAACGACGTTAAGGTGAAGATCC
The DNA here is from genome assembly GCA_964512945.1 of uncultured Spirochaetales bacterium. Classification (GTDB taxonomy): domain Bacteria; phylum Spirochaetota; class Spirochaetia; order CAZEKV01; family CAZEKV01; genus CAZEKV01. The sequence goes on from CAZEKV010000004.1 coordinate 36,684, forward strand.
ATGATAAGGATTATTCTCCTCAGGAAATATCCGCTGCAATACTTCAGAAGATGAAGAAAACAGCGGAGGATTACCTCGGAGAGACGATAACAGAGGCGGTAATTACCGTTCCCGCTTATTTTAACGATGCCCAGAGGAAGGCAACCAGTGATGCCGGGAAAATAGCCGGTCTTGAGGTTAAGAGAATTGTTAATGAGCCTACGGCCGCCGCTCTTTCTTATGGTTTTGGAAAAGATCAGAAAGAAGAAAAGATAGCTGTTTACGATCTGGGAGGGGGAACTTTTGATATCTCCATCCTTGAGCTGGGCGATGGTGTCTTTGAAGTTAAGTCGACAAATGGAGATACACATTTAGGGGGCGATAATTTTGATCAGGTAATTATAGACTGGCTTATTGAAAGTTTCAAAAAGGACTACGGAATTGATCTTAAAAACGACCGTATGGCGTTGCAGAGATTAAAGGAAGCAGCTGAAAGGGCGAAGATTGAG
>CAZEKV010000005.1:0-1084 GCA_964512945.1 uncultured Spirochaetales bacterium
AGCAGCAATAATGCCTTTTTTGTCATTTTGTCCCCCTGTTCTGTTAAAAAACAATAAGCTTTTGATTACTATGGTCTATATCTCACATAAAATTCCAAACCCAATCATATCAGGGAATTTCCCTGACTACAAGAGAGGCAAAAGTAGCTGTTTTGATCAAAACTCCATGAAGGAGGGATACATAACGGGTGTAAACCAGGAGTTGGTTTTTTCGTCCGGAATCGAAAAAAACTTTTAATGATTTTAAAATTCTGTTATTCTTTTGATAGAAAGAATGATAAAAATAGAGTTGGATCAGAAAAGAAAAAAAGTTTTCCTTGTCTCGGGTAAAAACATAATAGGAGAGCTTTGTTATGTGGTATATTTTGACAATAATGCTCTACGGCCTGATCACATCCACATCTGCGGAAAAACAGTAAAAGTCACCATGGAGAATGTGGAGATTGAGGATAAAATAGAAGCTGGAAAGAATCTGATCGAAATAAATAGAAGATGGAGAATTAAGAGAGCAGGCTCTTATTCTCTGGTTTTCAGATATATCCCTCTGTCTGGCGATTTCTCTGAGCTGGTTATTCCCTCGGTTATGTACAAAGATAATCGGAACGGAAAAGGGAAATTCCCGAAGGGAGGTCTCACTGCCGGGTGGTCTTTCAGAGAAGACCGCATTTCCATTCCATCATGCTCCATTTTGAATTCAAAGAAGGGCAATTATCAGGGAGTGTTTTCCTCTCCTGCAAAAGAAATTGATTATATTTCCAGTATAAAAACGGAGATCGAATCGGGAAATTCGGTTTTTGAAATCAGAATACCCTATATTGAAGAACCGGGGTGTTATAGAGAAAAGGGAATTTTTTTTGGAGGACTCGGGGGCAAGGACGAGAGAAAATTACTAATTCATGAATCCAGTCTCCCCTTCAACCACAGAAGAACATTTTTTATATATAGAGGGAAATGCCGCAATTTCTCGGAGGCTGTGGGAGAAATACATTCGATCTCCTGGGAAAAGAATAGGGAACAATCCTCCATGGAAAGCAGCCTCGAAAATATTAGCTGGAAAGAGATTGTCTTGCTAAAATTAAAACAT
>CAZEKV010000005.1:1094-19060 GCA_964512945.1 uncultured Spirochaetales bacterium
TATCTGATTATAAAAACCAATGGAATAACCGCCGTAAAAATGGGAAAAGGGAATGGTCTTTTTCAGAGATATTATGAATATACCGCAGGATCCTTTCTTGTGAAAAGCCTTGAGGCGGCTGTTCTCTTGCTCAAAGAGGGGATCGAAACAGGAAACAAAAAAAACATGAATCTTGCTGTAAAAATTGGGGAATTCTTTTTAAATGGAAGCCTTCCTAACGGCCTTCATCAGGATTGGTATGATTTAAAAAATCATAAATGGGGAGGATATTTTGGTCCGGGGGTAAACCCCGAATACAGTAATGGTGTAAATACACGCTGTAACGGCGAAGTGATGTACAACTATCTCAAGCTCTACCAATTGCTTCAAGAACAGGGCTGCGAGAATGGGAAATTCCTCAAAATAGTAGAAAAAAATGCCCAATTTTACATAGAAAACCAATTAAGAAATGACAGAAAAGGATGCTTTGGGCGATGGTGGTCAAAAGATGGGGATTCTCTAAATACCGATGGTACAAATGGTACGTATATAATATCCGAACTGATAGAGCTTGAAAAAATAACGGGGAAATCAACAGAAATAGAAACGGCCATATTAAACGCCGCAAAATACTACTCGCTGCTGGCTGAAAAAGAAGAATATTACGCAGACACCCTGGATGCCGACTGCATGGATAAGGAGGCCGGACATGCGGTATTACATGCCTTTCTGGATCTCTATGAATGGCGGAAAGACAAAAAATACCTCAACACGGCCATAAAAGCAGCAAATTATATCCTCGGCTGGACATGGACCTACAATGTTATATGGGGAGCTATGTCTCCCGCCGGAAAACGGAACATAAGAACCAGAGGGATGACATCCGTATCTGTTGCCCATCATCATCTCGATTTCTACGGATTGATAATTGCCTATGATTTTCTACGCTTGTGGAGTGCCGGAGGGGGAGAAAAATGGAGAAAATACGCATATCCAATGATTATTGCCTCCAGTCAGTTAATTTCAAGGAAATCCGATGATCTGGGATGGGGGAAGCAGTTTGAGGGTTTTCAACCCGAACAACTAAACCATACAAACTGGGATTACAAACATCATCTTCTGGGACCCCGCGGGACATATCACGCATGTGCGGCATGGACGGTAGTTCTCACGTTGGGTGCATTATTTGGCATAAGAGAAAAATTCCCGGAGGTATTAACCTTTTCCCTTAAATAAATGGCGACAAATTTACTTTTTTTAGAATTAATACTTGAGAACTGAAGAGAAAAGTATTAAAAATATTAATAGGGGGTTGTCATGAAAACAAAAGCGGATTTTCCCACAATAAATGCAAGAAATCCCGATGGACATAAGCCGGACGGAACACCCTACAGGGTTCTGCTTGTGGATGACTCTATTTTTGTCAAAAAGCAACTTACCCAGATTTTGAATTCAGAGGGCTTTGAGATTGCCGGAACAGCCGGCGATGGTGCTGAAGCAGTTGAAAAATACAAGGAACTGTACCCTGATATTGATATTGTAACTATGGATATTACAATGCCCAAAATGGATGGAGTTTCTTCCCTCGAACGTATAATAACATTTGACAAAAATGCCAGAGTAATAATGATCAGTGCTCTGGGAAAACAGGATCTAGTGAAGAAATCGCTGCTCATAGGTGCGAGGGGCTATATTGTAAAGCCCCTTGTCCGCAGAACTGTAATAGACAGAATAGTTGCCGTACTTAAATAGCTCCGGACTGTATAAAAAACTATCTTCTACAGGCAAATGAAAGGGTTGTTCCAGCCATAGGGGCTGTTTTTTTGACAGCCTGGTCAAAATGAAATCACATAAAGGCGGAGATGCGTAAAAATTTTCATTGTCATGCAGTTTTTGAAGATTTTTCCTTCCTTTTTCCTTTTCAGATCGGTTTTTTGGATAATTTCCTCTTCTGCCTTGATGTTCTTTAAAAGAATATGTATCATTATTTACCAAATTTTAGGAGAGTAATATGAAAAAAAACTTTGCAAAAGTATTTATTTCTGCGGTTGTTTTTGTTTTCCTCTGTCTGTCGGTTTCTGCACAGGTTGAATTGATGAATCAAGGCGTTTGGAAAGCCGATGTCTGCGAAACGGGGAAGGTTGTTCCTCCTGCGGGAGATTCGGGGTTAATGAAAAATGGGGTAATAAAGGCAACTTTTACTATTCCTCCCGATCCTGAGCATGGTGGAAAAGAATGGCCGTTTGCTGAGGTTATTGTAGCTATAAAAAAAGATGGTAGTCCGGTCAGCTTTAAGGGTGTTACGAAGATAGAAATCACCTATAGTTCCGGGTGGAAAACGATTCTCCAGCTTAAAATGAAAAAGAAGATAGCTGAGGAAGGTGCCGAACATTGTGTAGTGTTAAAGGCAACAAAGGGCAAATTCGTCACTGTAAGTTTTCGTCCTACGCAGTTCAAACAACCGGGATGGACCGGTAAAAAGACAAAACTCGATCTATCACAGATTACGCAATTGATTGTTCAGGTAGAGAAGGGAAAAGGCGGAACCTGCACCTTGCAGATCAAGAGTCTTAAAATAACGGGGCTATAATCCCTGTTTCGAAAAATCATGAGCTAAATGAGAATGAAGCCGTTTTCCCGTACGGGAGGCGGCTTTGTTTGTTTTATATTCCGGGAAATCCCATTCTGCGATTATCTGCCTGTTCCCCTTCCATTGAATCCTCTCTGTCTGGCTGCTTCGTACAGCAGGATTGTTGTGGCTGAAGCTACATTGAGGGAGTCTGCCTGTCCCAGCATCGGGATACGGACGAGGGTATCGGCCTCGGTGAGCCATGTTTCGCTGAGTCCGTACTGTTCGGAACCCACAACGATTGCCGTGTTTGGGGTAAAATCAATGTCGGTATATAATTTTTTCGAATGGGGTGAGGCCGAGATAATTTGTAGTTTCTTTTCTCTCAGCCATGAAATGGTATCCTTTGTTGATGCCTCGGCCACGGGCAGGGAGAATAATGTACCAATACTGGCTCTAACTACATTTGGATTGCTGATATCCGTGCATTTGTCACAAATGATAACGCCATCGGCACCCCCTGCATCGGAACTCCTTAAAATGGTTCCAAGATTTCCAGGTTTTTCTATTGATTCTGCGATAACGAAGAGGGCGTTTTCTGTGACATTAAGGCTGGCTATTGTCTTCCCAATCTGACAGCCCACAGCCAGAAGACCTTCCGGTCTTTCACGGTAGGCGATTTTTCTAAATACCGGGACGGAACATTCGAAAAGTCTGGTTCCCCTGCATTTTTCAATCAGGGTGTTTTCATTTTTGCCCTGAAAAAGCGGGCTGCATACGTACAGCTCGATGGGGGAATATCCATTCTCTATGTATTTTTTGATTTCCCTGTATCCCTCAATAAGCATCAAGCCTGTTTCATTTCTGAATGTATGTTTTCTGAGCCGGACAACTTTTTTTACCTTTTGATTATTCAAGCTTGAAATGACGGTTGAGTTTTCCATATTTTATCATGAAGCTATCATATGAGAAAAGAAGATGTCAACAAAATAAGAGAGTTCTCGTTGATCTCAAACAACCGATATATAATTATGGAAAATATCAAGAAATCCGGGGTATTGGGTGCTGGAAACCTTGATACTTCAAATAGAATAAGAGAAAATAGATTGAATTCTACGTGTGAGAATGGTTTAAAAAAGTTAGCAGGTTTTTTGATCTAAGCAGCAAAATATTAAACCTAAGAGGTGATGGAGAAATTAATGAGGGTATTAATTCAAAAGGATTATAGCAGATTGAGCAGGTGGGCGGCAAATTATATTGCAGATAAAATTAGAGCTTACAGCCCTTCGGAAGAGAAGCCTTTTGTACTCGGGCTTCCTACAGGTTCCTCCCCCATAGGAACCTACAAGGAACTGATAAATCTAAACAAGTCGGGAAGGGTTTCTTTTAAAAATGTAATAACCTTTAATATGGATGAGTATGTCAATATCATGGAAGATCATCCGGAGAGCTACCACTCATTTATGTGGAATACCTTTTTCAGGCACATAGATATAAAAAGTGATAATGTAAATATTCTGAACGGTAACGCAAAAGATCTTGAAAAAGAATGTCTGGACTATGAGAGCAAAATTAGCGAAGCCGGTGGAATAAATTTATTTCTGGGCGGGGTGGGGCCTGATGGACATATCGCATTTAATGAGCCTGGTTCTTCACTGTCATCTCGAACCAGAATAAAAACCCTTACTTACGATACAATTCTGGCAAATTCTCGATTTTTTGATAATGATCTGGAAAAAGTTCCCAGACAGGCACTTACTGTTGGAGTAGGTACAATTACTGATTCTGAAGAGGTAATTCTTCTTGTAAATGGATACAAAAAGGCAAGAGCCTTAAAGATGGTAATAGAATGCGGGGTAAATCACATGTGGACAGCTTCGATTCTGCAGCTTCATAAAAATGCCATAATAGTCTGTGATGAAGAAGCGACTTCCGAGATGAAAAATTCCGTTATAGATTACTTTAAAGGCATAGAAAAAGATAATATCTAAAAAGGAAATCGGGGTGGATAATAATTTGTTAACACGCAGGGTTGGATTTGGGGATTTTGTAATTTTTTTTGGGTTCCCCGTTGACTTCATTCTGTTTCTGTGTATAATGACAGTTTTTACGTGAAAATAGAAGTTGTTTTTTGCTGCAAGGATAGTTCACTTACAGTAATTGGCATTTAAAGTTTGATTGCATAAAATGGAATAGGAGGAAGATAATGGGCAAATATGGATATTTCTCTGATGACGGCAGGGAATTTATAATCACCAGGCCGGATACCCCACAGCCGTGGTTAAATTATTCAATAAATGGTAAGTATCATGCATTGATAACAAATACCGGTGGAGGGTTCAGTTATTATATATCGCCTCTTAACGGACGCATAACAAGAAGAAGGTATAATTCTCTTCCGGAAGACAGACCTGGAAGGTATCTTTACATCCGTGATAACAAATCCGGCGAATACTACTCTCCGACATGGCAGCCTACGTTAACCGATCTTGAGGATTATGAGTGTCGTCATGGAAGGGGATATACGACTATTAGTTCCAGCTACAAGGGGCTCAGTCATAAGGTCACCTTTTTTGTTCCGAAGGATGAGGATATGGAGATCTGGCATTATAAGATCAAAAATACGGGTGCCGACAGGGAGCTGTCGCTTTTTCCCTACGTTGAGTTTGTCCCGGGAGATGCCAAAGACGATATTATCGAACAACCGAACAGTTCTCATTTTAAAGAGGGACATTTCAATAAAAAGTGTAAGGCTGTTATTGCGGAAAACAAGATTGGAATATCCTATCTTTCTGAAGAAGAAGAAGATAAAGATGATGGCTGCTGGGGTAAAGTTGCCTATATTACAATTGCCGGTCTTCCTGTTGACGGATGGGATACAAACCGTGAAAAGTTTATGGGCACGGTTTATAGATCTGAGGAAAATCCTAAGACAGTGGCTGATGGAAGGCTTACAGATTCAAATTGCAATTCCGGTCATATATGCGGAGCACTTCAATCGAATATCCAGATAAAGAGCGGACAGGAAATTGAGTTCTGCGTGATTGTGGGTGTGGCGGATCGCCTTGACAAAAAGTATGAAAAGCACATCGCCAGGATTGTGAAGGAATGGTCTCAAATTAAAAGAGTTGAGAGGGCTTTTAAGGATGTTGAGGAATTCTACGACAGCCTTTATGCCAGAGTCACTGTTGAAACACCCGAGGAAAAAGTTAACCGCCATATAAATGTCTGGAATAAGGTTCAGCTTGAAGCAACTTTCCGCTGTTCTCGCGATGCTTCGCGTTATCATCCTGGTTTTTCATACGGTATGGGATACCGCGATGCTGCTCAGGATCTTCTCGGGTTTATTATGTTTGAACCCGAGGGTTCAAAGAAACTTATTCTTGAAATTTTCAGTTTTATGTTTCCCAATGGCTATGTGTATCATCATTACTATAGGGCTCAGAAGGATGGGCATGTTTTTACCAATCACTCAGATGATCCTCTATGGATGGCTGTTTCTCTTGCTTTTTATCTTAGAGAAACGAATGATTTTGATCTTCTTAAGGAAGTAGTCCCCTATCGGGATATGAATGAGCTTCCTACAAAAGATATCGATGGAGTAAAGCATTGTGCTAACGGATTTAACGATAGTGTTGTGCCCCATTGGGATAGTGTTGAAGATTATGTGGGATCAAAGAAGGAAGGAACCATCCTGGAGCATCTTTTTGTAGGAATCGATAAGGTCTGGAAGTGTCGCTCTGAACGAAACATTCCGCTCATGCTTGGAGGAGACTGGAATGATGATCTGAATGAGGCAGGCACGGAAGGAAAGGGTGAATCAATGATGGTTGCCGAGCAGCTTGCCGTTGCGATAAATATGGTAGTTGAAATGTATGAACATGCTCCGGATAATTCTCTTATTAAGAATTTTTCAAGCAAAATAAAAGAATACAAAACGGTTTTCGAGACACTTAAAAAGGCTCTTAACGATGTCTGCTGGGATGGTAAATGGTACCATCGTTTTACAAGGGATGACCGCCGTGTGGAGGGTTCGAAAAAGAATGCCCAGGGCGCAATTTATCTTAATTCCCAGACCTGGGCTGTTATAGGGGGACTCGCAGGAAAAGAAAGGGGAATCCAGTGTCTTGATTCGGTTCTTGACAAACTTGATACGCCATGGGGTCCTGTTATTTGTGCTCCTCACTACACAAAGTCCGATGCGACTATCGGTGCTGCCACGAGGGAGGCTCCCGGGAAAAAAGAGAACTCGTCAATTTTTAATCACCCTGTAACATGGTTTATATATGCAAATTCCATAATGGGCAGGGGAAATATTGCCTACGAACAATATTTTAAAACACTTCCTGAAAACCTCTCAAAGGATCAGGATCACTTTGTTGTTGAGCCGTATGTTTATCCCGAGTATACAACGGGGCCTGCACATGAGGAGGCGGGAAGGGCAGGCCACTCCTGGCTGACAGGAACAGCTCCATGGATGTTCTATTCAGGGGTTGAGTTTATTCTTGGTATAAAGCCGGATTATGACGGGCTTGTGGTCAATCCTGCGATACCGGATACGTGGCCCGCATATAAAGTGACACGACAGTACCAGAATGCCGTATATGTTATCAATATTGTAAATCCCGAAGGGCTTGAAAGCGGTGTAAGAAAAGTAGTTGTCGACGGAAAAGAGATTAAAGGGAATAAGATCCCTTCTTTTCGTGACGGCAGAGAACACAGGGTTGAAGTCACGATGTAGGAAGTGGGCTAACAGGAATTTAGGATCACACGTTATAGGCTAAAAACTGTTTTCTATGTTGTCTTTGCAACGGCTTTTTTAGCAGCAGAAATTTTTTGACTGGCAGGCCGTATGTGAAATCTCCGGATACTGCAAAAAATAGTAGCTTGTTTTTGTATATCTATTATGCTATAAACGTTTTCCGTAACCGTGTGTCGCTTTACGGCATTACAGGATGAGGAAGGGAATGGAGTACAGTAAATTTAAAAAATTAATGGTCTTGCATAAAGAGATACTGGACAGTTTGGTTTCCAGAAAGGTATTTCTCGTTTCCGACATTCCGGGCGGCGGGCTTCTCGATAATATGGAAATGCTGGATAGAAATGCAAAGTATTTTAGAGAAGAAGATTCGGAAATTTTTACAACTCTGATAAGATCGAAATTCCTTCTAAATTATAACATGCCGGTTTTGATTAATTTTTCAAAGAGTATTGGATTCTACAGGGAGACTCCTTCGGGGAAAAACAGTATTGAGTCTTCTTTGATGCTTTCGAGAATTAATTTCATGGGAACAGACGGCATTCGTGGAAAGATAGATGTAAACAAATCAAAGACTTATTTGCATGATTTTTTGACTGAGAATATTCTTGGTTTCCAGCTTATCGAAAATTGTTCTTACTCTTTTGCTTCAATGCTTATGGATGAAAAACTGCTGAAGAAGAACGACATTATTATTATTGGTAATGATGGTAGGGATAGAACAACCGATGGAAAATTGAACGAAGCCATGGCGAATGGCTTTACGGCTCATGGGCTTAACGTAAACGACATTGGAGTGGTTCCAACGCCTTTTGTCCCGCAGCAAATTCTTAAAAGAAGTCTGACAGCGGGGGCGGTCTTAACGGCAAGTCATAATCCTTCGAATCAGAATGGAATTAAGTTTTTTCTTGATGGGAAAAAGCTTCTCCCTGAAGGTAGAATAGGGGATTATACCCTGTCTGCGTATATTTACGATACCTATGTAAATAAACCCGAATTTTCCTGTAGAGGCTCGTATTCAAAAGTTGATAGCATAAATAGAGAGGGTATGGAATTTCTGATTTCTGTTCTTCCCGAAGATCTTTCGGCGAAACTCGAAAAGTCTGTTATAATTCTCGATACGGCGAACGGAGCCTTTACCGAAATGGCGGAAATGACGTTGGAAAAACTTGGACTTGAATACATTTCCGTAAATGATATTCCCGATGGATACAATATTAACAGAAACTGCGGAGTAGCAGAGCTCGAGGGGCATAAAAGTTTTTCAGCAGGTGAGATTGATTTCTGCATTCCCCTGATCAAGAAGATGTTTTACACCGCCTCAAAAAATACCAAAAACGATGTTTTCGGTATTTCCCTTGACGGGGATGGTGACCGGGGTTTTATTGCATACTATGACAGGACTAAAGATGCGGTGTTTATTCTGGATGGAGATAAATGTGGATTTATACTGGCGGAATACTATATTAAATGTATTCATAAAGCACCGAAAGAGTACTACTTTGTTTCTACAATTGAATCGGACATAATGGTTTCATACAGTGCTTCCGAAACTCTAGGACTCAATACAAGAATTGTAAGTGTAGGAGACAAATGGATTTCTACTTTTGAAAAGGGAAAACTTCTTGTAGGGGTTGAGGTGTCCGGACATATCATAGTTCCAGTTGTTTTTACAAATGACAGTGGTGAAGAAGTCACTTTACTTTCCGGGAATGGATTACTAACCGCTCTCATGACTCTTACCGCAATAAAAACCCTGGATCTCCCTCCAAAGAGAATACTTAATCCCTTTGCCCCAGGAATCTTAAAGACTTTCTATTGTTTTTTTATAGAAAAAGACAGGTTTTACAGAGGCAGCTCCGTCTGGAAAGATGACAGAAAAATCATTGAAGCTGAGATAAATAAAGCCGCCGTGCAAAAAAAGCGTGCCTTTTCTGTAAAGGTGGTATTTGAAGAAAAAGAAGATATAAATGTACTTTATGCCAATATATTTATTGGTAAGAAATTAGCGGGATGTATTTTTTCAAGGGTTTCAGGAACTGAGGATAAAATTGCCGTCTATGTACAGGGTATGAGAACCATGGAAAATGAGCTTTATGCTGTTGGAAACCTGATAAATAAGAATCATTTTGATAAAATGAAGAATAAAACCCGTTTTGAATTTGAGTGTGGAGAGTATATTATTGCTGAATTAAAGAAGAGTAATAAAACATCTATTGTTGAATTAAAGAAAAATGTTGAAAGGTTAATGAACATGAGTATCGACCAAAACGACTTTTTTGGTGTTATTCACGCTATAAAAAAAGAGGAAAGAATAAAAGTGGCTGGCGAGGAACTCTTCCTGCTTCCCGGGGACTGAATTAACCGAAGGCCTATTTAAAGACTTTTCGGTATTTTACATTAAGAAAGTCGAGTCTTCGAAAATGTGTTTGAAGGCGGCTGCTAAAGTCTTCAAAGTTTTTTTCTCCTTTTGCTGTCCATAAAACCTCAGCCATTGCGGTCAGTCTTGGAAAGGCTTTTTGTTCGAGTTCCGATACATTGGAGATGTACTCGCTCCACAACTGTCCCTGTCCTCCAATGAACTGCTTTTTTTCTTTTTCTGTTAGAGTCTTGTGAAGCGGTTCATAATTATAAACCTTCGACAGGGGGATGTATTTATCATATAAAAGAGTTTCTTTTTCAAAGCCATCTTTCATTTGACAGTGGTTAAAATAGGTATATTCTTCAGGGGTACATATTACCCGATATCCAAGTTTGGCGGCACTGACGGCTTTCTCTCTGTTCCTCCATGCCATTACGACTGCGTTGGAGCTTAAGTCCCCCTCCTGTATCTCATCCCAGCCGATCAGTATCCTTCCGTTCTTTTTCAGGAATTCCTCCATCCGTTTTATAAAATAACTTTGCATTTCACCTGTATTCTTTAGTCCCAGATCTTTCATTCTCAATTTAACCGATTCACTGGATAACCATTGATCTTTTACAACCTCATCTCCTCCTATGTGAATATATTTAAAGGGAAATAATTCCATAACCTCTTTTAGCACGTCCTGTAAAAATAGAATCGTTTTTTCATCGGGATTGAATATGTTTTTACTAACACCGAAAGATGTCCACACTTCCAGAGGTTCATCTACATTTCCGAGTTCGGGATATGAGGCAATGGCTGCCTGTGCATGCCCGGGCATTTCAATTTCCGGTAATATCGAAATGTGGAGTTTTTCGGCGTACCTAACAATTCCCATGATCTCTTTTCGGGAATAAAAGCCTCCATAGGGAATCCCATCAAAGCCCTTTTTATTGTAGCCGTTGGAACTTTCCCTTCTGTATGCACCAGAAACGGTAAGTTTCGGGTATTTTTTGATCTCGATTCTCCAGCCCTGATCTTCAGTAAGATGCCAGTGAAAAATATTCATTTTATGGTGTGCAAGTAAATCGAGAAATTTTTTGATAAAATTTACATCAAAAAAATGCCTGCAGCAATCCAGATGCATTCCGCGCCATTCAAAACGCGGGGAATCATCTATCAATACACACGGAATTGTCCATTCAAAATTTGCAATTACTTTTTTGCTGTAGATTTCTTCAGGCAGCAGTTGCAGCAAAGATTGTATTCCATAAAAAACACCTTTTTTTGTAGATGCCCTTATGCAAATATTTTCCCTTTCAATATTAAGATGGTACCCCTCCTCGAGAAATCCTTCCACTAATTCCAGGAGTATTGAATTTTTTATATTTTTTCTATCATTTTTTATGCATAACTTATATCCAGTTGAACTTCCAAGGATTTTAAGCAAATAATTTATCTCATTATCAAGACTGTTTTCGGCAACTAAGACAGTAAAGGGATTTATTTTAAAATTCCCATTTTTTATTTCAGTTTTCTTCGGTTTCGGGATAATTTTTGTGGTCACTCCAATCCTCCTTTTTTATTCAGCCCAGCCATTCTACCATAAAAATTTGCAAACTATAATGTCTGTTTCGCCGTGGGATATGTGTTCCGGTTTTTTATAAACCATAATCAGCATGAAAGATAATTCCGGCTTCTTGTTTGGGTATCAAACTGCAAAACCTATTATGCATACAAGGGAGAATTATATTCTGATAACATCCATGGAACCCGGTTGAAATATCTGCCGGAACCCTTTATGGGGCATTTAATACATTTCAGGGTTTGGAGATATTTATTACCCGGGTTATGGCAAGAGATTCAAGAAAACTGTACAGGGTTTTATTTATTTTTACGACTGCCAGTTCCCCATTCAACTTGTCCAGTTTCTTACTTAAAAACAGTAATTTCCCAACGCCTGAGCTATCAATGTACTCGGGTTTTTTCATATCGATGAAGATCTTTCTTTCGCCCAGTTCTATTGCTTCCACTGCCATTCTTTTCAATTCGGCAGGCCCCTCTCCCTTGAACGATCCATCGGTTACTGTTAGTAATGTATGATCTTTCCCCTTTTTTAACTCAATTCCCATATAACCTCCCATTAAGGATTTTTTTGCAGGTATCCGATTACTTCCTGTGCAATTTTATCTAGCGGCAGGACTATACTGGCTGCTCCATATTCATAAGCCTTCCCGGGCATTCCCCACACAACACTGGATTCTTCATCCTGGACAATGTTGTAACTTCCGGCATCTTTCATTTTTTTCATTGACATTGAACCATCTTCTCCCATCCCTGTCAGCATAATTCCAAGAGCATTTTTTCCAGCCAGTTCGGCCGCAGAGTCAAAAAGGGCGGAAACTGAGGGTTTATGGTAGTTTACCCGGGGACCGTCATGAAGCCGGAGATAGTATTTAGCCCCGCTGACAGTAATTGAACAATGTTCCTCGCCGGGAGCTATGTATACAAATCCATTCTGTATTTTCTCCCCTGATTCTACAATCTTAACTGTAAGAGCAAGATTGTCATTAAGTCTCTCTGCGAAAGAGTGAGAGAATCTAAGCGGCATATGCTGAACTACGACAATTCCGGGGATATCGACAGGCAGGTCGGACAGAATATCCATTACAGCAGTTGTCCCTCCAGTGGAGGAACCAATAACTATTATTTTATCGGTTGTTCTGCGGGAGGTCGTAAAAAGTTTTCCGCTTGTTTTTTTGATTTCCTTGTTTGCTGATTTTTTGAAACGATCAACTAATTTGTTTTTTACCCCATCCCTTGCTGCATTCCGAATTGTCGCTATAACTGTCTTTTCGATTTCTGCCAGATCCAGTATGTCTTCGGGTTTTGCAAGAACATCGAATGCTCCTAGCTCAAAGGCATTCAATGTGATTTGTGCATTTTTCTGGGTCAACGATGAAATAATAATTACCGGTTTGGGTTTTGCTTTCATTAACTTTTCCAGGAAAGTTAGACCGTCCATGCGCGGCATCTCAATATCCAGTAGAACAACATCAATATCATATTTCTTTAATTTTTCGATAGCAAAAATTGGATCATGGGCTGTTGAAACAAGATTAATACCATCAGCCTTTGAGATAATTTCAGAAAAAACTTTTCTAACGAGGGCTGAATCATCAACAACAAGAACATTTATACTCATTAATCTTTCCTTTTATAAATAGTCTTTCCGACAAGAGTAAACTTATCGGAGATTGAAGACAGGGATTCACTATGCCCGATAATAAGATATCCGCCCGGATTTAAATAGGAATGCAGTCTGTCTATTAGTTCTGTTTTTGTCTGGTGATCAAAATAGATAATTGCGTTTCTTAAAAAAATAACATCCATCAATGGCAAGTTGTACTTTTTATCGGAGAGGTTCAGCCTGAAAAACTTAACCTCCTGAATCAATCTATTTTTAACCTTAATTTTATCAGCATTGTTTCCTGTTCCTTTCAGGAAATACTCCTTAAACACACGGTCTTCTATTTTTTTTGCATCCTCTTTACTGTAAATCCCGGTGGCAGCGGAAATCAAAACCTTTCTCGATATATCCGAAGCAAATAATTTGTATCGTATTCGTTTTTTTGTTTTCCGCTGATATTCCTTTATTGTTATTAGTATTGAGTAGATTTCCTGTCCCGAAGATGAGGCAGCAGACCATATTCTTAATTCCTTATTTTCTGCTTCCGGGAGTATATGGGTTGTCAAAAAATCCAGATGATGGGGTTCTCTAAAAAAATGGGAATAGTTTGTTGATAAGGTGTCAACCATTATCTGAAATTCGCTGCCGGATATGTCGCTATTTTTCAGGTAATCTACATATTCAGGGAAGCCTTTCAACTCTAAAAATCTGATTCGTTTTGCAAGCCTTGCTATAATGAGGGGACGTTTTCTTTCTGTCAGATTTATTCTGGCATAATCATATACCTTACTTGAGATATAATTATATTCTCTGTCTTTCAGTTCGTACATTTCTCACTTCCGTTCTAAAATACGGTGACATCCCCCTGTTTTCTTAATTCCAGTAATTTTTCCATATATTTACGTTCTTCAGTTATGGCAGGTTCGATATCTACCTTTTTTACAAATATCTTGTTTTGTCCCGTTAAAAAAAATATTTTCCTCCCATAATTGTTCCCCACATTTTCTCCTTCTATCTCAATTTCTTCCAACTTAAGGAAGGCTCTGGCAAATCCAATATTCTTGTCTCCAATACTCTGGCCGGGAAGTTTTTTTACAAGCACGTTTCCCCCGCCGAATATTTTAGCCTTAAAATTTTTTCGTTTTGCCCCGCTTTTTTGCATTTCTCCTATAAGAACTTCCATTGC
Source organism: uncultured Spirochaetales bacterium (assembly GCA_964512945.1). Classification (GTDB taxonomy): domain Bacteria; phylum Spirochaetota; class Spirochaetia; order CAZEKV01; family CAZEKV01; genus CAZEKV01. Next base: position 15,122 of record CAZEKV010000005.1, read on the forward strand.
CGTGATTCCATATCTCATAGCTTTGCCTGTCAGTTCTTCTTTTTTTAACAGATCCTGGGTATATAATCTGCCTCGGTTCCCGGTGTCTTCAGGCAGCATGAAATGATTCATTCCCCCGATTCCTGCTGAACTATCATAAAGGCAAACAGATATACAGGAACCCAGAACGGTTGATATAATTTCTTTCTTCGTGCTGATGTAAATTTCGCCGGCAAATATTGTTAGAACTTCGCTTCTGAATTTAGGGTTAAATTTTCTATACATTTTTTACCTTTAAGCTGGCATTTATAAGATTCTGTATATCAACAATTAATGCGACAGCTCCATTCCCAAGGATTGTGGCACTTGATATCAGCTCAACCTTTTTGAAGTTTTTCTGTATTGATTTTAAAACAATTTGATACTGCTCCAGCACCTTGTCTACAAGAAGTGCGGCCTTTGTTTCTCCGCTTTTTATTACAATCAGCTCACCCTTTGTAGTTTCTTCTATTGAATTGGGGATTTTAAAAGTCTTATGAAGCCTTATAAGAGGGATATAATCCCCCCTGAAGAAAACGACTTCCTCATGGGCTGAAACCGTTTTCATATGCTCTTTTTTCGCTCTGAATATTTCTAGAATAGCCAGAGTCGGTATAATATATTTTTCCTTCCCGACACTTACCAGCATTCCATCGAGACTGGCCAGGGTAAGGGGGAGAAATAGTTTAAATGTTGTTCCCCTGTCTTTTTCTGAAGAAATGTCAATATTCCCATGTAGTTCGTTAATGCAGTTCTTTACAACATCCATTCCCACCCCGCGTCCCGAAAGATCGGTAACTTTCTCTGCGGTGGATAACCCCGGATAAAAAATGAGACTCAGGATTTCCTTTTCGGAGAGATGGGTGTCTGTGGGGATTAGACCTTTTTCCTCTGCTTTTTTGAGCAGTTTATTTTTGTCTATACCTTTTCCGTCGTCTCCCACCTCTATTACTACTTTTCCGCTTTCAAGGTAAGCGGATAATTTAAGCATTCCCTCAATGGCCTTGCCTTTTTCGGATCGTTCCTGCTCCGTTTCAATCCCATGGTCTATGCAGTTTCTGACAAGGTGCTTCAGTGGATCATTGAGCTTTTCAATCATATTCTTGTCCAGTTCCGTTTCCTGGCCTTCAACAAGCAGCCGGACTTTTTTACCTCGGTCGGCGGCAATATCCCGTACAACTCTTTTAAAGCGATCAAAGGTGTTGTTTAAACTCATCATGCGTAAAGATGTAACCTGTTCCTGAAGCAGCTGAGTAACATTTTTTAAAGAATCTGTCACTGTAGAGAAGCTGTCAGGGAGAATCTCTTCATGTTGTTCTGTAAGCATATTCAAACGAGCCTGTGTAATGAGGAGTTCACCCACAGTATTGAAAATATTTTCCAGTTTTTTTGTTTGGACCCTTATGCTGGAATCGGAGACAGAATCTGTTTTTCTTCGGTTTGCCTTTCTGCGGTCTTTATTCTCGGGGAATTGTTTTTCCGTATTTTCGTCTTGTATCTGGATTGATTCATAATCCAGCAGTGTGTGTCCATCTATGGAGAAATCTTTTAGAGCTTCCGGATTGTTAGAGATTGAATTGAGATTCTTTATTGTAATATCACTTTCAGCCTCAACAAAGCAGAATATATCCAGTATCTCTTTTTCATCTTTTTCTGTTTTGTAAAAGAGCTGCCAGGAAAGATAAAAGCGTTCAGGATCGAAACTGGAGATATCCGGAAGATTCCTGGTTTGGCCATGAATAAATAATACTTCTCCTACTTTTCTAAGATCCTCCAGAAACATAAGGGGATCGATTCCTGATGTAAATATTTGCTGGTAATACTTTAAATCAAGATAAAATAAATTGGTGTTTTTGGTTTCGTCAAGAACGGTTTGAGAAGTGTTTTCCTTTTTTTCACCGGCAGCAGCACCCACTATTTCTGTGATCAGGTCGACAATTTCTTCGGTGTTAATATTGCTGTTGGAATCCTGATTTTCTTTTATATTGTTAATCATCATTTTTATAACATCGAGGGATTTCAATATTACGGATACGTGTTTCTCCTGTATTTTCAATGAACCGCTTCGGATACACTCGAATAAATCTTCAACGAGGTGTGAAAAATCTTTTATTCCGGAAAATCCGGCAAGACCGGCACCGCCTTTGATAGAATGGATAGCACGAAACGCATCATTTATCATATTTTTATCATCAGGATTCTCCTCAATACTTATAATCCGATTCTCAAGGATTTGTAAATTTTCCTCGGCTTCCTGAATAAATATATCATGCAGTACATTGTCCATATTTTTCTATTCTCCAGTAAAACGATTAATAAGTGAGATTAACTGTTCGGGTTCGAAAGGTTTTACAATCCACCCGCTTGCGCCGGCATTTTTGCCTTCCATCTTTTTTGATTCCTGGGATTCAGTGGTGAGAAAAAGAATGGGGGTAAATTTGAAATTTTTAATCTCACGCACTTTCTTTATAAGAGTAATCCCGTCCATATTAGGCATATTCACGTCAAACAAAAATATATCGATCTCACCGGAAAAGCCGGATATTTTGTTTAGAGCAATTACACCGTCTTCTGCCATTTCCACATGGTACCCCGCTTTTGCAAGTGTATATTCGATGGAAGCTCTTGCAGTGGGGGAATCATCGACAGCAAAAACAGTTTTCATTTTTTAACCTCCTCTTTTTCTACATTAAAACCGGAAGATATTAGTTGTTGCTTTATCTTTTCAGATAAACCTTCAATTTGGCACTTGTGAGGGAAATCATTTGAGAGCAGGAATATTATCAGCTGTAATCCTGCACTGTCCACTGTTTCAACCTGTCCCATATTGATTGCAAGGAAAGATTCTGTATCTGAAATATTAGTCAATTCATCATAAATTCCGTCCCATACCTTTCCCACATTTCTGATTAGTATTTTTTTCTCTGAGACAATTTTTTTCCCCATAGCCCCCTCTTTCTCTATTAAAATAAAGTGATATTGTTTCCAGTTGTTTTTTCAATATCAAGTTCAGAAAAATCTTTGCTTATTGTTTCTCTTTCCATATCGACAGTACATTTATTAACTATTTTCTGCATAATTACATCCTTGAAATGGCATTCACTCAAACTGATAGCCCCGCCAATTTTTTCTAATTGTTCTTCAACTTTTTCACGTATTTCTGAACAAATTTTTATTTTATCAACCATGCCGTCATGGGAAATCCTGAATTTGTCAAAAATATCGGAGTATTCGTCGATTTCACTAAATAAAGTATCAGTTATATCCATCACGGATTTATAATTTCCCACAAAAAGGATTTCTGTTCTTTTGAGGATGGAAAGAGAATCATTCAGCCTTTCTTCCATACCGTTATATTTCAATTTTTGGGAATTATAGGCATCAACAATTTTCTGAAGGTTATCTGAGACCATAGTATGAGATTTTTCCATGTTATCAATTATTTCTGATAATTCGGAAAATGCATTCCGGGAAAAAATGTCACCGGTACTACTCCCTCCCTGCCTTGATACTTTTAAACTGTTACGCGCTTGTTCGATACGTGCCAATAGTAATAGATTGTTTATTGAAGTAATAACCGGCTCAAAGGCAACCGTTATCTTTTTCTCTGCCTGGATCAATTCATTAATAAAAGAGAAAGTAGTGATAATTCCTTTTTTTTGTTCCTGACTGCTTTTCAGATTTCTTACAATGTCGATTATCGAATTCTGAGGTGCCATAAAAATGAGATGGATAATTGATGCTTCGCTACTGGATGGCTCCTCCGACATTACCAGCTGGGTAAACAATTTTTTATCGGTATTAATATCATCTATTGCAGAGCGAATTATCGAAAATTGTTCTTCCATAAAATTTATCATTTCTATCAACTCGCCGCTGATGCGGAACATCTGTTTTTCTGTTGTCGATACAAGAAAGTTA
>CAZEKV010000005.1:19070-34251 GCA_964512945.1 uncultured Spirochaetales bacterium
TAAGGAGGGTGTAGAGACTATTGTATTCCCGTTTTAGATCCTCCCCCGAATTCTCAATGTTCTCCAGATCAAGGATCCCCGAATTTTGATCGATGATCACAAGAATATCATTCATAGCTTCCAGAAGGTGCTTTATCTGCTGTTGTATAATATCCTGTTTTTGGAGTTCAATCATTATCTTATAGGTAGGATCCTTAACAGATTCGATTCTATTGAGTAAATCGTTTAGTACCAATGAAAGGTTCTTTACGCTGTCTGTTGAGGTCCTCATTAAAGTTTCTGAATCGGTTATTATTGCTTCGATGTGTTTATGGGTAAAATTGCTATGCTCGTTGATTAGATGCAAAAGGGTTTCAATCCGGGAATCCATTTGTGCCCCCAGGATGTTTATTTTAGTTGTACCCTTTGCAATTGTTTCTGATAACTTTATAAATTCGCCTGAAATGATTTGATAACCCTTTCCTCTGCGTCCTTCCTTTTGAGAATATATAATTGAATTTATTGCAAAAACCTTAAGATTTTCAGAAATATTGTAAATATCCTTTATCTTTGACATTGCATTATTGGAAATGTCTATTGCTTTTTTAATTTCCGCAAAAATCAATTTATCAAGATTCTCAGCTTCTTTTAGAGTACTTAACGCGTTGTTTAGATGATTGTGAAATTGATTTAGTTCGTGTTTTACTCCAAAGGATTCATTTCCGCTGCTGCTGGAAAAAATAAAATTAAGCATTTCACGAGCTTCCAGGATATTGTCATCTATTTGTCTTTCAATTGCCGGAAGGGTTGTGGAGAGTGAGGTGAGAATCTGCTCATATTCATCCGAGTAGATATTGAGGCTGGCGGCGAAGGCTTTCAATTGATCCGAAATCCCCGCAGCCTTTAGTTTGCTGTTTTTTTCCACTTTTACTTTGCTATTCACGATGCTCCAGTTCCAATGTCTCCATAAGTTCTACCAGTATTTTTTCGTTTATTATTTCCTGTATACATTTTTTTGTTTGAGGGGATGTGTGGCTAAATTTGACTCCGACACCATCAATAATCTGATTTTCTGTTATTTTCAGTCTTACTATGCTACCTTCCGAATAGAAATCAAAATCCTTGAAAGAAAAAGTCATGGATAGCATGTCATCAATTTCCAGATCGTTTTTTTCTTTTACTTGCATGAAACAGCCGCTGGATGAAATGGAAAGAACAATTGCATGGTACTTCTCTTTCGGTTTGGCCGTTTCCCAGTAGTTAACTGCGAGGGGCCAACGGACACGGCTGTTGTCACGATGAATTTCTGGAAGGGTTTTTAGAATTCCGGAAATATCTTCTTCCCGACCCACCAGCTTTACGTTTTTTTTATCTTCAAATAGCTTTGTATTTTCAATTTCGGGTTTGTAGATAATAATTGTGATTATTTCATTAAGATAGTGGATATGGGCGATCATTGATTCGAGATCTTGATCGGAAAAATCCCCGGGATAAATGATATATGAATCGATTCTGGAATTTTCAATATGGTACAAATAGGCTTCACTTTTAGATTTTGCAAAAAAAACATCTCTCCTGATAGGGATATCTCCGGGTTTTCCATTTTTTGAATCTCTGCCTATCACAATCGTAGTTTTCATATTTAAATCCTGTATTCGCCCTTTCTCAGGTAACCGCTCCGGCTGCATTTTCCAGAACTGCAATTTCTTTATCTGAGAAAAAGCTGGAGAGGTTAATCACAATAATCATTCGTGATCCTATCTGGCCAATTTTTTCAATAAATTTTACATCCACAGCTCCGCTAAAGTCCGGGGTATCCCTCAGGTTTTCTTTTGTTATACTCACCACGTCAGAGACTGTGTCTACAATTATGCCGACTGTTTTCTTTTTCCCGTCACCGGTTTGCACTATGATTACAATACTATCCGAATTCAGGTCTGTAATTGTTAGATTGAATTTACTGCGCAGCATATACAGCGGAATTATATTGCCCCGCAGGTTGATAATTCCCGGTATATATTCGGGTACCCCCGGTATTCTGGTTAGATTGGGCATTGAAATGATTTCCTGCACTGAAAGAATCGGGATTCCATATTCTTCTTCCCCTATTGAAAAAACAACATACTGATTGGCAACATCCATATTCAGTTGAGAAACAAGCATATCCTCTTCTTCTTTCTCATCTATTAGAACACCATTAACGGCTTCTTCAGAATTGTTTGTGGTATTCGATACGTTTACTTCATTCATATTTGCCATCCTTATTAAATTTCTTCAAATTCATTTTCGCTTGCCATTGTTGAAAAAACTTCATATGTATCGTCTTTGATGTCTGGAGAATGTTTTGGACTCATTTTTTCTTTTCTATTCTTTTCAATTAATTTCAGTCCCGTTTCTTCTTTAGAGCCGGCAAGTTGCTTTCTTTTTACAGATTCTATTTTGTTAATACTTTTGCCTATGCTAAAGAACTGCATATTTGTATTCATTTCCTGAGCCTGAGCCGACAGTTCTTCCGTTGAGGAAGCAGCCTCTTCAACAAGGGAAGCATTTTTTTGCGTATTTTCATCAAGATCTCCGAGGGCTGTATTTATTTGATCAACGCTACTCAACTGCTCCTGAGAAGCCGCTGAAATCTCGCCTATTATTGCGGTAACCTTTCTTACAGCAGTGTTAATTTCATTGAGAACGTCTCCTGCTTTTTTAGCAACGACCACTCCCTCTTCCACCTTTTTACTGCTTGTTTTGATGATATTGGCTATTTCTCCGGCGGCTTTATCCGAACGTTTAGCCAGCTTTCGCACCTCCACTGCAACCACTGCAAAGCCTTTACCCTGTTCTCCTGCTCTGGCAGCCTCTATTGATGCATTAAGAGCCAGAAGATTTGTTTGAAAGGCGATGTTATTGATAACCTCTATTATGTCAGCTATTTTTACGCTGAATTCGTCTATCTCATTCATGGCGGTAATAACTTTACTTACAGATTCTGTTCCATTATCCGTTTTTTCCGCAGCATCCCGTGAGAGTTGATCAGCAGAGGTTGTATTATCAGCGTTGGATTTTATTGAGGCGTTCATTTGTTCAATAGCGGAAGATGTTTCTTCCAGAGCTGTTGCCTGTTGTTCGGTTCTGGTGGAAAGATCCTGGTTTCCCGCAGAAAGCTGTTCACTTGCGGAAGCTATTTGCTCCGATCCATTCGAAACAGTCTCTACAATCTCCGTTAGCTTGTTTATCATCTCCTGCAGGGCGGTGGATAATTGTCCAACCTCGTCCGTTCGTTCGATAAATTTTCTGTCTATTGAAAGATTCAAATCTCCCGTAGAGATTTTTTCTGCTGCGGCCACCCCTGCCTTAATAGGATTTGAAATAGATCTGCTGAAAATAATTGAAATTACTATTACAACAGCGAGAACCACAATAGCAATCAAGAGAATAGCTGCAATCAGATGATCTATTGGTTCATTTACTTCTGCCTCATCAATTTCTGCAATAACGCCCCAGGTTATTTCGCCAAGTTTTAGGGGAGAATAAACAGATAGTACGGGATTTCCATTATAATCCAGGATAACCTTTTCCCCGCTGTTCCCATTTATAATTTCTCTTACCGCTTCTGTATCAACGCCGTTATTTTCTACAGTTCCCCTCATCGAAGAGACTACTGAATGATTCCCTGATTTATCAACAAACGAATCGGATCGCATAAGTTTATCCATGCCGACCAGATAGGTTTCTCCCGATTTTCCCATCCCGTCTCTCTGCTGCATGATTGTGTTAATTGAATCAAGGGATATTTGCAGTGCGACAACGCCGACAATTCTATTTCCTTCCGTTATTGGAGCTGCTACGAATTGTGCTGGAATATTTCCGGATGGTTCGTAGGGTTTTGTGTCCGAAAGATGAACCCCCCCATCTTTCATCACTTTTAGCCAGACATCCCTTAAAGAACTTTCAATTTTGCTTATAGAAACACCAAAATCTGCTTCTTTTGTTACAGTAAAAGACGTATTACCTTCTTCAGGACTCATAAGGAAAACATCATAGTATCCATATTGCTCCATGTAGTATTTGAAATAAGGGAAATAACTATCATGGATTGTTTTATAGTCTTCGGGAGCATCATATTTTTCGTTGGTGTATCCCTTAAAATTACCGGAAGCGACACCTCCGCCTCCTCTCAGGGCAGCATTTAGATCATAATAGGCTTCTTTTACATAGGGATCCCTCGCCAGAACTTTTATATCTCCCATTCTCTCTCTGAAAAAAGATTCAATCTGATTTTTTTTGATATTCTGCACTGCAATAAGTTGGTTATAGGCATCATGCTTTAATTCGGTAGAAGTTTTAAATATTGAAAAGCCCGCTACTGAGCAAATCGCCGCCAAGCTTACCGAAACAAAAATTAAGAGGATTTTCCCCCCTACAGATTTCATAAACGATCTTTTCTCCCTCTTTTGCATTTTTATCCCTCCTGCTTGAAACACTCTACATCCGACGTTTTTAAGTATTATGGTTCGGTGGGGATTATGCAAATTTCGCAAGAAATTTTATTGTTTATTCAGGCGTATTTTCCCATTCGGGTTACTGAAGTGCTGGATGTTGAGAGGTCGGGGGATATCCGAAATTATTTCTAGAGATTTTTTGAACAAATATTACTACTTCCGGTTATAATTTTTTACCGGTATAAAAGGCTGTTGTTCTGATTCAGTTAAAATAATGCAGAACACCATGTTTTTTTTGTTTTCTTACGGTAATTTCACTTCCATTTTTATCATAGCTGATGGAATCAAAAAAATCTTGTATCGTAAGCAGCTTATTTTTCCCATCGGCGATTTTCTTCTCCCGGTTTTTATTATTACTTTTTTCCTTAATTCCGGCGATCCGATTTCCGGTTAACTCCGGTTTAAACTTTCCCCCGACTTTTTCAATGGAGAATATCACATCCTTGCAGTCGACATGGGTATTGATGACAATGGTTTTTTTATTTTCTTTGTTATTATTATATTTGAAGGTGTTTGTGAATAATTCATTAAAACAAACTGAAAGTTCTTCAATCTCTTTTGGGGAGTAATCCTGCAAATACAAGATTTTTTCTATTTTTTTAAGATAGATTTTCCATTCATCCAAATTGCGGAATTCAAATTGTTTTTTCAGAGCCTCGGAGACCTCCAGAAGAATAAGTGTAGCATCATCATTCAAGGGAAAGCCATTATTTCTTTTTTTTAACTGATCAATAAGGAATTCAAAGTTCCCCCTGCTGTTTGCTTTGAACTGGATGAGAATTTCTTCAATACCGGAATACCCCAGCATGGAATTGTTTTCTTCATTTATCTCAATTACTGCATCAGAATAAAAAAGCAGCCTATCATGGGGGTGAAGCTGGATGGATTTTCGTTCGTACATGGGATTATCGTGATAACCCAGATGCATTCCCTCTGCCGAATCTATTCTGGCAATGGTGTTATCCTTAATCAGATATGGTAATTCACCATTGGCATTTGAGTAGAACATTTTTTTACTATCCAGATTAATAACGGCGGCAAAAATGGTTGGGAATTGATCCTCATCGGCAAGTTTGGAATACTCAACACTGAGTTTGTTTAAGAAAAGATCTGTGCGGTCATCGGAATAGAGAAGGGAGAGGTGTTTATTTACCATACTTGATAACAAAGAAGCATCCATCGAGGCCTTAATTCCGTGATCGGTACAATCACCAATAACTATTGCCAATTTATTTTCGTAAACACCTTTGACAACGTGGAAAAAGTCACCACCTAAATTTTCGCACGGCATGTACAGGGCATGGATATTGATTTCTTCTATAATTGGCAATCTGGTTTGGATAAAGCTTCTCTGAAGATGAGATGCTTTCTGGAGCATGGTTCTTTTTTCTTCCAGGTCTTTTTCGATGGTATTTGTGTATTGCCGGATCCTTTCTTCTGATTTAATTTGTTCTGTAATATCGGTAAAATTCCATATCAAGCCCAAAATCTGATCTTCCCGGTCTTTGAAGGGGGCGGAACGCATATAAACCGGGCAAATTTCTCCTTTCTTTGATATAATTTCAACCCGCCCCTGAAAGGCTGTTCCTGAACCTGTGGATGCAAATAGTGCCTCGGAAATCAAGCTTTCTTTGAATAATTTTTTGAGTGAAATAATTGCCAGTTCAGTAATATCATAACCAAAAAGCTCTGTGAATGTATTATTTATGTAAAAGAAGTCTCCGTAGGTTGTAGAAATAGCGACTGCATCACTGGAGGAGTTGACAGCTTGTTTTATTATTGAAAGCTGTTCGCTAATATCTATAGCTTCTCTGCGGGCTATTTCCGCATCTTCTGCGAGACTCAGGGCATTAAGTCTGGCTTCCTGAAGGGTGATTTCCTCCCTTTTTGCATTGGTTACAATTTTCCCGGTGTTCTCCATAGTCGTTTCATATACTACTCCCCCTCCCGATTCCACTGAAAGAGAATTGATTTCTTCTTTCATCTGCCGGATCCGAATTTCCCTCCCTTCCATTAATGTGTTCGCCCTTTCCGTAAGCTGTAGAGCATCTTCCAGTGCGGAGGTCGTCATAAAATTCAGGATAACCTGTGAGACGAGGTTTGATATGGATTTTAGATAGGTTCCAACCTCGGAACTGATAGTGTTTTGAGAAAAGAGTGCCATGATTCCGATATTTCCTTTCTCAGGATCTGAGAGTTTATAGCTTGCAAAAGAAATCAGATCATGGTCTTTTACATATTTTTTATTCAGAATCCACGTTTCTGATATAACCCGATTGCTTAGAAAATCATCATGCCTGCTTGCAAAAATTTCCCCAATCTGCAGAGCCCCTACGGGTATCCGCCTCGAGTCATCATTGATGCGGGTATAACGCCCCGAAGCTGAGATCAAATGAAGACATTGCCCCTCTTCCAGGCAACAGGTGTTGTAGAATTCCGACATGTAGTGAATGCATCCTTTTTCACATATATCTCCAGGGCGAAGAAGCCAGATCTTTGCGGAATCCGCATCTATTGAGGAAATTAAAGTGTCTGTAATCTGTTTTAATTTTATATCGAGGGGATCCTGCTCCCAGAGTACTGTTTGCAGCCTGTTTAGATCTTCAATACGTTTTTCTCTTAGCTTGCGTTCGGTTATATCCGAGTGGGTTCCAACATAGCGTACTGGTTTTCCGTTTTCATCGGCAGTTACAACTTTTCCCCTTGACTGTATCCACATATACTTTCCGTCTTTTCGGAGAAATCTGAAGTTTGTTTCATGGATTTCCGTTTCACCGGATAGAAACTGTTTTATGGCAGATTTAATCTCCTGGAGATCTTCGGGATGGATTCTCTTTTCCAGTTCTTCCAGTTTTCCCGGATATTCATTGGGTTCATACCCTCCCATTGTATAGCATCTGGAATCAAAAAGTATGTTGCCGCTTTTAATATCCCAGTCCCAGACCCCGTAATCTGCTGCCATCATGGCGAGGTTAAGGCGTTCTTCGCTTGCTTTGAGTTCCTGCTGTGATTGCTTTCTTTTTGTTATATCTGTGAATGTCTCTATAAAACAGGGGATTTCCTGAAAAACAAAGGGCTTTACAGATTTAAGGACACAACAGGAACTGCCGTCAGAGCGAAGGAGAAATTTTTCCTCATGGTAAATTTCTTTATTTGAACTGGTAATGGGACAACTCCCTGGTTTGGCAGGACATATAAACTCATAACATACCCTCCCTTTCATATTATCCGGAGTATTTTTTAGTATAGCTGCTGCGGCAGTATTTACGAATATAATCTTATGGCTGCTCCTTTCTATTATTACTACCCCCACGGGGATTGATTCGAAAATTTCCATAAGATTTCGTGCCTGATATAAATCTTTCTGCCGCAGGTTCAAAATATCAGTTTTTACTACATTAAGGGTTTCTTTCAGCTGAGAAAGTTTATTATCAGGAGAAACAATATCCTCATACAGATTTTGTCTGCTGCCGTCCCAGATCAGGCCTCCGCAAAGGGTATTGATTTCATTTATATCGTTCTGGCTTATCAAGAAACATTTTTCGGTTGCTCCCTCGTTTTCATGAAAGAGGGGAGGGGCAGCATCAATATAATCTTTTTCGGATGGGAATTGGATATTTTGAGATTCCAGGGTCTTTTCTTCAGGTTGTTCTTTTTTTTCTAATATCTCAACGGCTTTTAAAACCGCCTTTTTATAATTTCTGCTGATACTAAAAACCGTTGAGGTTTGATTTGTTTTAAAGACTGGCATTACTATTGCCTGAATCCAGAAGGGAGGGTTGCAGAGGATAAAACCGGCTATGCGGTTTTCATTATCCCGAAGGTACTTCTTTTGCCGTTTTAGTTCGCGGTTGGGTACCCTTCCTTTTGTATCCGATAAATCCCTGATTTCAACGTACGGCTTTTTTACAAGGGCTGCTGCTATAAATCCATCCAGTAGTTTATAATATTTTTCGACGCTGGTGTTGGCTATATTCCCACGTCCCCTTACATATAGAATGGAATCTCCGATTTTCTTTACGTTAAAATAATAATCCTCGGCAATTTTAATATTTGTAAAACTCTCCAGCTCCAGAACGGGGAGGGATGATGTGGAGCATATGTACTCTCTTTTTTTGCGGACAAACCCGTTGGGATAATCTTTTTTCATGATTTGTCGATCCTGTATTCATTGTCCGGTTTTAATCTATTGTACAGTTATTCAATCTCCTTTCTGATTATTATTATGCGTTTGCTGTAAATTTGCGTATGTTTTTTGTTTAAAAAAATAAATTCCATTTTATTACAAATCCTGAAGATCCCCGCCGGAAAGTTTCTGCTGCATTTTTTCCAGTTATACAAATCCAGTTCGTTCTTTGCATATTTATGAAAAGGGCGAAGTGATCGGCATATTCAAGAAAATCTATCTTACTTCGTCAGGATTCCTTTTTTTACATAAAAAGAGACCCCATAATAAATATCAAACATCCTGATGGAATAATCAAATTGTTTTATATAGAACAGGAAGGTTTTGAACACTTTAAATAATGAAGGTGCTTTTTGCTTTATATGCCCGGCAGAAAAAGCACCCCCATTAAGTATCAAAAAAAGGAGTGTCAACTTTTTTACATCAAGAAACTAAATCTTTATAGCACATGAATGCGTAAAGCATTCCTGTCTTCTCTTTTTAAAAAGAAATCAACCTTTAATTGCTCCAGCCCTTATACTATCCTGAACCTGACGGCTCAGTAAAAAATAAACCAGCAGACTTGGAATCACAGCTATAACAAGAGCAGCTCCAATAGGCCCCCATTCTGTTCTAAAACGGCTGGTTAATGAGATTATACCAACAGATAGAGTGCTGAACTGTTTTTTACTTATAAATGTAACAGCGAACATCAACTCATTCCATGCTGTCAGATACGTGAAGATCGAGACAGTCGCTATAGCGGGCTTTATAAGCGGGAATATGATGCTTACAAAGGATCTATAAACAGAACATCCCTCCATGAAGGCGGATTCTTCCATTTCTATAGGTATTGTCTGAAAAAATCCGGTAAAGATAAATATGGCAATAGGCAGTGAGAAGGCCGTATATGGAATAATTAAGGCTGCATAAGAATTCAATATCCTGAGTTTTTTTAGAACAAGGAAAAGGGGGAGTAGGGCAGAATGCAGGGGAACCATCATTCCCATCAAAAATATTATGAGAACGGTTTTGCTTAATTTCCATTTCATGCGGGTAATGGCGTAGGCTGCCATTGAAGCCAGAATAACTGTAAAGACAACAGTTGCAAAAGTAACAAGAATACTGTTAAAAAGGTACAAACCAACATCTCCACCGAACAAGGCTGTGGTGTAGTTTTTCCATAAAAAATTTTCCGGCAGTCCGATTATATTTCCATTAAATATTTCCCTGTTTGTTTTAAATGAGAATAAAATAAGCCAGTACAACGGAAACAGTTGAATCAGAGTAAAAAATCCAAGAAAGGCATAAATTTGAGCTTTCTTTATTTTCCTTGAAATATCTCTGCTCTTTAAGTCTACGGTCATAGAAGCGGTACGCCCTGTCATTAAAATCTCCCTAATATGTAATTTCCTCAACTTTGAAAAATTTCTGAATCAGAACCGTAAAGGCAAGACACTCAATCAGAATAAAAATAGCCATTGAGCTTCCATATCCATACAAGCCCTTGCTAAAAATTGTTTTAAGCATCAAGGTGCTTGGAACCTCAGTTGCGTGAGCAGGCCCCCCGTTTGTCAGTATATATATTAAATCAAAGGACTTTAGAGAGCCGATTACAGCAAAAACAACACAAACTTTCAGTACGGGCTTTATCAATGGAATTATAATCTTGCAAGCTATGGCGAAATCACCTGCTCCATCGATAATGGCCGCCTCTCTGACCTCTGTAGGTACAGATTTGGCTGCCGCATACATTAAAAGCATATGATACCCTATCCACTGCCATGTTATAGGAGCAAATACAGCGAAGAGTGCTGTATTGACATCACCCAGCCAAGCCTTGTTTTTTGCTCCGGCAAATCCCAGACCCATAAGCACTGAATTAAGTAATCCCTGATTTGGATTATAAATCCTTCTCCATAGCTGTCCTATAACAATAACGGCAAGAACAACAGGAACAAAATAGATCGTTCTGAAGAATCCCTCCCCTTTTATACCGTTTGAAAGAAGAATAGCCAGAAGAAGAGCTATCGGCAATTGAATAAATACCGAACATAGTACCAGAACAAAACTATTGACAATTGATTTTACAAATCCATCGTTATTTTTAAATAATAAATTTACATAGTTTGTAATACCTGTAAAAACCTGGCTTTTGCCTATCCCGTTCCATTCAAGCAAACTGTAATAACCTGAAATTGCTATGGGGACAATTACAATTAACAAGAACAGTAAAAATGCCGGGAGAACAAAAACTCCCACCGCTTTTTTGTCATTAAGGATATTGTACATCAGGTATTCTCCTCCTGTCTTAAGGGGAGACTGAAAGAAAATTCCTTCAGCCTCCTCTTTTCTTTTAAAAATTATTGGTTAATTTCTGACATACCTTCGGTGAACTGTGCCGGAGTTTTTGTGCCAATAATAAGCTCCTGGACAAGATCATTATGGGTATCTGCGGCCTCGCCTTCAAGAAAAGTGTCCCATGAGAGAACAAAACCTGTTGCGCTACCTACCAGATCGGTAATGTCTTTTGTTAATCTGTCAACCTTGGTGGTTAAGTCAGGATCTTTATAAACCGGAAGTCCCAATCCTGTAGCATAGCCTTCTCTTGAATAGTTTTTGCATATGTATTCAAGTAATTTTACAGCGGCTTCTTTATGTTTTGTGCTATTGCTAACCATGTAGACATCGATTGCTCCGCCAAGGAATTCGGTATCAGAACCCTTACCCCCGGCAATTGAAGGAAAATTTTTAACAACAATCTTTCCCTTCACAGGACAATCATCGGCCTCAAGATCACCAGCAAGCCAGTTCCCCTGATAAATCATTGGAATTAATCCTTCCTTAAACTGAAGGGTAAAATCATCATAGTTAAGACCTGAATATCCATCGTTAAATGCCTTTAGCTTTACAAGCTCATCCAGTTTTACAGCAGCATCCATAAATTCAGGAGTATCGAACCCTGCTTCGCCGCTGAGGGCTTTATTACAGAGATCCGCACCGGCGGTACGTAATGCCAGAATATTGTGGTAGAACATTCCCGTCCACTTTTCGCTTGCACCCACTCCAACGGCACCCATACCATTTGCCCTGAATGATTTAACTGCATCTATAAATTCTTCATATGTCTCAGGGATCTTAATTCCGTATTTATCAAAAAGTTCCTGGTTACAGTAGAGGACACCGCACCACATATATATTGGAAGACCGTAGGTCTTTCCGTTATAAGTGACGTAATTCCACGTTTCTGGCATGGCACTATCTTTTATATCGGATGACAGATATTTACCCAGTTCCAGTATTTTGCCAGCTTCGACAAATGGTTTTGAAAACCCCGCCCCATAACTGTAAAACACATCAGGAGCTTCATCAGCGGCGATGACTGTTTTTAGCTTCATTTTGTAGGATTCAATATCTACTGCTTCCCGTTCTACAATGACATCGGGATTCTCAGCATTCCATTTCTCTATAATTGCTTTAATTACCCGTGCTTCCTCTTTACTTGATTTGTCATCCCAGACTACAAGTTTAATAGGACCGTCTCCGCCATTTGTTCCAGATCCTGACCTATTGCAGCTTCCCAGCAAAAAAGCCATGGCACCAAGAACACACATAAATTGAAATATTCTCTTTCCCAACATATTTTCCTCCTTATTGTTTAAATATGTATAGTAAGTAAGGGTGAGTGTGAAGCAAATATGAGTATAATGGAATTTGTTTATTTTACAAAATTTGTAATAAATTTTACTTTTTTGGAATTTTCATATGGAAAAGAGTGATTTTGTCAAAAGATCTTCTCTTTTTATTTATTTCGGCCTTCAATCTCTTTTTTATAATCACTCACCGACATGTTCATGTGTTTTTTAAAAAAAATGCTAAAATAATGGGGGTCGGCTATCCCGATTTTTTCGGATATCTCATAGTTTTTAAGATCTGTTTCCTTGAGGAAATTTAATGCCTTATTCAGCCGTATTCTTGAAATGTATTCAACGAAGGTTTCGCCGGTTTCTTTTTTGAATTTTCTGCTGAGATAACTGGGATTAAGTAAAAACGCCCTTGCCGCTTTGCTTAAAGTAAGATCAAAGTCGGCTATGTTCTCTTTAACCCAATTTTTTATATCGGTCATCAATCTGTTTGTCTTTTTGATATTAAGTTTGTTGATTTCATCTGACGTTGTTTCAATTAGATCAGATAAGTATTTGAGCATCTCAGGGATTGTTTCGATAACGAAAACTTTTTCGTAGGGCTGAAGTTCTTCCTTAAAAATGTTACTTGAGGGAATTCCCATAATCACAAGTGAGTTCAGTATAGTGGAAATAATACTGGATGCAATAATTCTTATTGTTTCAACGCTTGTACCCACGCCGGGGTTTGATTCAACAAAAATTTTTTTCAGAATTTTCTTTGCTTCGCTGGCGATGCCTCCACGGAGATAAAATTCGATACTTTTAAGATCATTTTCGATGTAAGCTTGTTTCCCTTTTTCAAAACGGGTAATGTCATTATAATGTATAACATTGTTTTTACCCTCTATTATTTTGTATTCCAGAGCCGTGGCAGCTTCATAGTAAGAAGCGGAAATATTTTGAATGCCCTCATATTGATTTCCGATCCCGATAGAAACAGAGCATTTTAATTTATTGCTGATCCTTGTCCGGATATTTTCACATTCTTCAGTTAAACTAATTACTTTATCATTACAGATAATTGCAATTCTCTCGCCCGCCTCCATGAAAACAATAATTTTTTTATTGCTTTCGAGATATTTCGTAATATTATCAATGGAATTCAATTTCAATATAAGTTTTTCTTCTTCAACAATATTTTTTTCTTTCTCGAAAAATTCTACTTCCACGACAGCAGCTTGAATAGCGTCTTCTTTCAAATTTACCCTGAAATAATCAAGTTTTCTTTTTACTTCTTCTGTCTCCAGTTTTCCCTTTAAAAGATCGTTCAAAAATTTTTCTTTTAGATATGGAAAATTCTCCTCCAGCCTCTTTTTCAGAATATTATATTCATCGATGAGATTGTGCTCTTTTTCAATCTTTGCTTTTACTTTATTTATTACAATTATAATTTCTTCAACATTGATCGGCTTTGACAGGAAATCATAAACGCCGATTTTTATACTGCGCCGGGCGTAATCAAAGTTCTGATGGCCTGTCAGAATAATTATTTTTATATCCGGATGAATCGAAAGGACATTTTTACTGAATTCAATGCCGTCTATAAATGGCATACATATATCTACAAAAATAATGTCCGGCATATTGTTTTCTACAATTTCCATCGCCTCCATCGCCCCTGAGGTATCTGCTATAACCCTCATTCCGTAGTTCTCCCAGTCGATACTGTTCTTTAATAATTCTCTGATCAAATATTCGTCATCAACAATCAGTACTTTTAGGAATTTCTTCATTGAACAGCCTCTCCGATTTTTGAAGGGATTGATATAACAATCATGGTACCCTGGCCTTTTTTGCTTATGATTTTGATTACGTTTTCATCATTGTAAAATATTTTCAACCTTTGTATTGTCCCTCTTATCCCGAAGCTTACTGCCTTTTTCGATTTTTCATCCTGATTCAGAATGCCGTCAATAGTTTTTTGCTCCATTCCCACACCGTCGTCAGCAACAATTAATTTAATAATTCCGTTATCTTTTTTTGTTATTATTCTAATAGTTCCAGGTTCACCCTTCATTTTTATTCCATGATAAAGAGAATTTTCTACGAGGGGCTGCAGGATGAGTTTCAAAATCCTGCAGGAATTAACTCTTTTATCAATATCAAATTCTGCCGAAAACAAATCTCCATACCGTATTTTCTGAATTTCCAGATAATTTCTTACAGCATCGAGTTCTTCTCTTATAGTAATTATCTCTTTGCCGCTGCTCAGGCTAATTCTATAATAGCGTCCAAGAGCGGTTACCATTTTTAAAACTTCTTTGTTTTTTCCCATTACGGCAAGGGAGCTTATGGAATCGAAAGTGTTATAAAGAAAATGGGGCTTTATCTGTGCCTGAAGAACGGCAAGTTCAATTTTCCTTTTCGTTTTTTGCTCAGTTATAACTTTTTCAAGAAGTCTCTGGATTTCTGCTATCATTCTGTTATAGCCTTTTTTTAACCGAACGAATTCTCTGATTTCTGTTTTAAATTGAACCTTTTTTAATTCACCTTTTTCGTTATTTTTCATAGATTCTACAAGGTTATTAATTGGTTTTGTAATCATTCCGGCAATAAATATTGAACCCATGAACACAAGAAAACTATTAATAAAGATTATTATAAACGCAGATATACCAATTACTCTTGTTTCTTTTTCAATTTCCCTGAAGGGCATTATACTTATAATTTCCCAGCCCATTTCTTTAATTTTAAAATATGAAATAAGATGAGTTCTATCAATTTTTACAATTTCGGAACTAAAATCATACACTTTTTTTTGCATAATCGCTTCTATCGCTTTCCTGTTTATATCTGTAAACTCTGAAGCTATTTCCCTTTTTTTCTCATCTCTAAGAATAATACTGGTTCCATAT
>CAZEKV010000006.1:0-24499 GCA_964512945.1 uncultured Spirochaetales bacterium
ATGAAGGTTATGGTTTTAATATAAATTTTACTCATACTGAGATTGTCGGCATAAAACCCCCGACCACTCAGCTTAACGATATATGGAAGCCGTATAACCCCCGGTTCCAGTAGTTTTTACTGTCGCGGCCGGAGATCGCCGGCCTGTCCTGAGCGGAGATGGCGATCTGGTTGGCAATGTTCTTGTTCGAAATCATCGACTTTGTAATGCCGGAACTGATATTGAGAGAACGGTTTTTCTGCTATCGTGCTTTTTCCCCTTCATGGTAAATTCTTTGTGATGTATGTAAAATGCTAAGCTGATAGGGGTGGAGTGTCGAAGTTGTTAATAGCGGGGAATGTTGGTTTTCGAGAAAATATATTGGGAAAAAAAGTATGGCTGATAAGAACTGGCGAGATGAAATAAAACAGAGAATGAATGGGTACTGCGAGGGCTGTGATGTCTGTAATGGTGTTGCCTGTGCCGGAAGACTCCCCGGAATGGGGGGATTGGGCAGAGCCCTGACTTTCCAGAATAACTTTTTATCCTGGGAGGATCTCGATGTTGATATTTCCGGGGTGCGTATGCCGGAGATAGGTACTGCTCCTATGACGGGGGCGGAGGAAAATATGGGGGCTTGTTTTTCCGAGAAGAAGTTCCATTTATATATTGTAAAGGGAGCCGGGGAGGAGGGGATCCTTCCCTGTATAGGGGATGGAACCCCTGATTTTAAGCTGGAGTTCGGTGCGGAGGCTTTAAGGATTAACGGTCTTAAGGGGGCTGTTTTCATTAAACCCTATAGTAATGAAGAAATAATAAACCGCTATAAAAGGGTTGAAGATGCGGCCTGTTTTGCCGGGCTGGATATAGATTCTTACAATCTTAAGACTATGGATGGAAAGGCGGTTCTCGGGAAGAAGACGGTTTCCGATCTTAAGTATATAAAAAGAAAGATTTCTGTTCCCTTTGTTGTTAAGGGTGTAGCTCTCGAAGAGGATGTTGTTATGATGGAAGAGCTGGAACCCGATATTGTTGTTGTTTCAAACCATGGGGGGAGGATAAGGGATAATATGGAGGGGATTGCCTGTACCTTAAAGAAATACTCAAAGAGGCTTAAGAGAATTTGCGGGGAGTTGTGGGTTGACGGTGGGCTCAGGAAGAAAGACCATCTTTTAAAGGCAGCTGCCCTTGGAGCTGACAGGGTTTTGATAGGCCGGCCTTTTATTCAGGGGGTTTCGGTTTTTAGAGACAGGGGCGTAAAGATTGTTTTAGAGAGGCAATTTCTTCTATCCTAATGTTTTCTTTGTTTCAGTTATAGGTGTTCAGGGTGCAGCTGCCGGATTTCGTTTTTCAGTCAGGATACAATTCGGGGAAGATTTCCCTTTCTATCAGTTCGATAATAATGTGAATAATTTTTATATGTAGTTCCTGGACTCTGTCTGCGTATTTCCCCGCTGTCGAGCAAATATCGATGGTTGATATTTCTCCTATGGGGGAATTTTTTTTGCCGGTCAGGGAAATGACTTTGATGTTGTTTTCTTTTCCGTATTTAGCGGCGTTGTAGACGTTTTTGCTGGTTCCGCTGGTGCTTATTGCAAGAAGGGCATCTCCGGGTTTTCCGTGAGCCTGAAGAAAACGGGAGAAAATATATTCGTAGCCGAAGTCGTTTGAGACACAGCTGATGTATCCGGGATCGCTTATTGCCATAGCCGGGAGGGGTTTTCGGTTTTTTCTGTATCGCCCTGAGAGTTCTTCGGCAAAATGGATTGCATCGCTCATCGAGCCTCCATTTCCGCAGCTGAAGATTCTTCCCCCGCTTTTTAATGTTTCGATAAAGCTTTCGGCTCCCGCTTCTATGTTTTTAAGCTGGTTTTTGTTGTTAATTAAATTAGCTACAGCTTTTTCTGCTTCGCTCAGGGAAGTTGCAATGTTTTTTATCATAATACACTCCGTGTATCTTAAATGAGCGGAAACCCGCCGTGGAGATATTACGATTATATTGGAAATATATCAATCATCATCCATTTCAAAGTTGGATTATCTCGCGCCTTTTGCTTTACGGGCCTGGGCGGTTAGGATCTTTTTTCTGAGACGGATTGATTCCGGGGTTACCTCAACGAGTTCGTCGTCTTTTATGACATTTATGGCGGATTCAAGGTTGAGGGGGGTTACGGGGGTCAGGGTAACGGCGTTGTCTTTTCCTGAGGCTCGCATATTAGAGAGTTGCTTTGTTTTACAGGGATTTACGTTCAGATCATTCTCCCTGCTATGTTCGCCTACAATCATCCCTTCGTAGACCTTGTCTCCCGGAACAACATAGAGTTTTCCCCTGGCCTCGAGGTTAAAGAGGGCATATGGAACTGCATTTCCCTGGCGGTCTGCAACAAGGGAGCCTGTTGAGGAAGAGGGGAAGTCGCCTCTGTAGTTTTCGTAACCTGCAGAATATGAGCTCATTATGCCTGTTCCTTTTGTATCGGTAAGGAATTCATCCCTGTATCCAATAAGAGCCCTTGATGGTATGGAGAATTCCAGGCGGACACGCCCTGAATTTTCGTTAATAAAGCTGGTTACCCTCCCTTTTTTTATCGAGAGTTTTTCCATTACAATACCTGAATACGATTCTTCGCAGTCTATTACAAGGTTTTCTATGGGTTCCAGCTTTTTACCGTTTTCGTGTTTATATATAACGTGGGGTCTTCCAACACAGAGTTCAAAGCCTTCACGTCTCATTGTCTCGACGAGTATGGCCATCTGAAATTCCCCCCTTCCCTTTACGATTATCCCCTCGCTTTCCTTTGTTTTCTCTATTTGAATAGCCACGTTGGCAAGGCTTTCTTTTTCCAGGCGTTCTATAAGTTTGCTGCTCTGGACTATTTTTCCTTCCTGTCCCACAAAGGGGGATGTGTTGGGAAAGAATTTCATTGTTACTGTCGGGTCTTCAACCTTTATTCTTGGAAGTGGCGCGGGAGACTCTGCTGTACAGATAGTATCCCCAATTTTTACATCCCCTATTCCCGAGAGAATAACTATGTCGCCTGGTTCTACTATTTCAGCGTCTTCTAGCTTGAGGCCTTTGTATACCTGGAGTTTTGAAACTTTAAGGGGGCGTTGTTTATTATCCTCACCAATACAGATCAGTTTATCATTTGATTTTACCGATCCGTTATGTATGCGTCCTATGGCAAGGCGTCCGAGGTAGTCCGAATAGCTCAGGTCGGCAACCAGCATCTGAAAGGGGAGTTCGGGATTGTAGCCTGGTGCCGGAATTTTATTGACTATTGTGTCCATCAGGATATCTATATTATCACTTTTGTCGGAGAGAGCCAGTTTGGCGATTCCGTCTCTTCCGTTGGCATAAATCAGCGGGAAATCCAGCTGTTCTTCATTTGCCTCAAGATCTATAAGAAGATCGTGGATTTCGTCCAGTACAACCTCGGGGCGGGCATCTTTTCTATCAATCTTGTTTATGACAACGATTAGTTCAAGTCCTGCGTGAAGAGCCTTGCTTAAGACAAAGCGTGTTTGAGGCAGGGGCCCCTCGGAAGAATCAACAAGAAGGATTACCCCATCTACCATGGAAAGGGCTCTTTCTACTTCTCCCCCGAAGTCTGCGTGGCCGGGCGTATCGAGGATATTGATCTTTACACCTTTCCACATTACTTCGCAGTTTTTGGCCGAGATAGTAATTCCCCTCTCTTTTTCAAGATCCATATTATCCATTACACGATCCTGAAGTTTGGCGCCTTCTCTGAAGAGTCCGCTTTGTTTGAACATTGTGTCAACAAGGGTGGTTTTGCCGTGATCAACGTGGGCAATTATGGCTATATTTCTTATTTTTTCATTTCTAATCATATATTTCAGGGTTTTTCCTTATAAAAGATTATACATTTATCCTTGAATTCTTATTGAAGGGGTGTAAAACCTACTGCATAACGGGTGTTTTATCAATAAAATAGTCTGTGAAATGACTGTTTTATCAGATTTTCTTTAAAAAATATTTAAAATTCTGTTTTTTGTTCTGATTTCCCCCTGGCTTATGCCTTTTGGTATAAGTGATCTTTTTCTATTTGATTTTTCCATAAAAATCTATAGAATGAAAAAAAATAAGGAGTAAAGCATGGACATAAAGGTAAAGAAGATCAGTACTTTATTTTTTCTTCAATTATCACTGGGTATTTTTTTCTTTATTCTCGGTTTATACGGGATTCTGCCCGGAACCCAGGAGAGCGTTTTTTCGTTAAGCGATAATGTCAGATCCCTTGAAATAATTTTTGGTTTGCTTGAGCTGGTTTGCTCTGTGATTTTACTGGGTGGTCTGGTTCTCTCTACGAGAAAAAAGATGCTATATTCCGCCAGTTTTGTTGTTTTTTGTTTCTGGGCGGCGAGGATACTAATATCAAAGATTATACTTGGCATTAACCCCGGGAGAAGGGGGATATATTTTTCTCCTGATTTTGCCACCTGGATTTTGATTCTCTCCATTGAGTTTGTTGTTCTTGTTTCTATTTTTATAATATGCAAAACCTACTCCAGATAGGTTTGGATGGATGCGGGAGATAGCTGTCCGATCAGAGGGGAGTTGTCCTGTAGATGTTTTGTCCTCTGGTATCTATGGCTGTAATGAGGGGGAAGTCTTTTACTTCCATTCTGTTTATGGCCTCCGCTCCGAGATCTTCGTAGCAGATGGTTTTACAGGAAAGAATCGATTTTGTTATCAGGGCGGCAGCTCCGCCCGTGGCAGCGAAGTATACGCATCCATATTCGATCATGGCTTCTACAACCGAAATACTTCGATCTCCTTTGCCTATCATGGCCTTGATTCCTGCACTTTTTATGAGTTCCGGGGTAAAAATATCCATTCTGCAGCTGGTGGTAGGCCCGGCACTCCCTGCAGGTTTGCCGGGTCTGGGGGGCGAGGGACCCGTATAGTAGATAATCTCTCCTGCGAGGTTTATGGGAAGTTCTTTTCCCCGATGTATTAAATCAACAAGTCTTTTATGTGCGGCGTCCCTTGCAGTGTAGATAATACCTGAAAGCAGCACATGATCCCCTGCTTTCAGGGAGGAAATAAGTCCGGGATTTAGCGGGGTTTTGATTTTTGTAATTTTCACCGGGATTAAAAGCTCCTGTATTATTTTTATAGTTCTACAACGCTATGGCGGGCAGCGTGGCAATTTAGATTTACCGCCACCGGGAGCGAGGCAATATGACAGGGGAAGAATTCAATATTAACCCCCAGAGCGGTCGTTTTACCCCCAAAGCCCTGAGGCCCTATTCCGCTGGTATTTAGCATATGAAGAATTTTCTCCTCCAGCATAGCGTAGCGTTTGTTCTTGTTAGGTATTCCTGCCGGCCGTAGTAAGGCTTTTTTGGCGAGGCAGGCCGCAAATTCAAAGGTGCCCCCTATCCCGACACCTACTATGGTAGGGGGGCAGGGATTGGCTCCTGCTTTTTTTACTGTTGAAACAACAAAGTCGATTATCCCCTTTTCTCCTTCGAAGGGTTTCAGCATGGCCAGGGCACTCATGTTTTCAGAGCCGCCCCCCTTTGGAACGAGTGTGATTTTGAGTTTTTTACCCTTTTTTATCTCCAGATGAATAACTGGCGGGGTGTTATCCCCTGTATTTTTCCTGTTAAAAACGGGATCTGAAACCATTGATTTTCTCAGGTATCCCTTTGCATAACCCCTTTCAGTTCCCTCGCTTATAGCGTCATTAATAATTCCGCCCTCTATATACACTTCATTACCAATTTCAACAAAAAAAACAGCTGTTCCTGTATCTTGACAGATTGGTACCTGCTCTTTTTCCGCTATTCCGGCATTTTCAAGACATTGTTTCAGGATAAGCTTTCCCGTATCGGAAATCTCTTCATCAAGGGCTTTATTGATCGCTTTTCTAACATCATCAGGGAGTTTGAATGCAGCACTCAGGCACACAGACTCGACGGCCCTTACGATTGACTCATATTCGATTATTTTCATCTTTCCTTTGCAATTTTTGGCGATGTTCAAAAGTATACTACTCTTTGCGGATTATACCAGTAATTACGCAAATTGTTCACCCATTATTTTATCCCTGTTTCCCGGGATATCTTCCGGACAGGGCGGCTGTTTGGTGTTAGTGTGTATATTCGGCTCCCTAATCATCCAGCAGTATTTTCTTAACCCGCCCCACCAGACCCGATTCCAGGCGAACCTTTATGCCGTGGGGATGTGTGGGGGATTTGGTTAAGATATTTTTCACCAGACCCTCTGTCAGTTCTCCGGTTCTCTGGTGATGTTTTTGCACAATAGCAACCGAAAGTCCCGGTTTAATGTCTTTTCTGTTATTACCGTTCATAAAACTCAGTGTATCAGGTAATTCAGGAGATGAGAAGTTGTCTGGACGGGAATCACTGGAATTCCGGCTTGACAGGGGAGGGAGGATTTCCTATTCTATATATGAACATATGTTCATATATAGAATAGGAGATAGAATGGAATCGGATGGGGATAATTGTAAAACATATTTTGTTCACAGGGATGTGGTTAAGGAGGTCTTAAAAACAATACAAAAGGATGAGATTCTCTACGATCTTTCAGATTTTTTTAAGATGTTCGGGGATGCCACAAGAATCAAGATTTTGCAGGCTCTTTTTATTTCTGAACTATGTGTTTGCGATCTGGCGGATTTGCTGAAGATCAGTCAATCTGCTGTTTCTCATCAATTGAGGACATTAAGGCATGCAAATCTTGTAAAATTCAGAAAAGAGGGAAAGGTCGTTTTTTACTCCCTGAAAGATGATCATGTAAAGGAAATAATTGACATTGGAATGCAGCATATTAATGAACCCGGTTTTGGTGAAGAATTATGATTAGCTATGAATTGAAGAATCTTGATTGCGCCGGATGCGCGAATAGAATAGAAGAGGTTCTAAAAAAACACCCTGATGTCTCCAGCGTCTCAATTAATTACGCCGCTTCCCTTTTGCGGATAGAAACCGGGAATATTGAAAAAGTTAAAGCAGTTATAAAAGAGTTTGAACCGGATGTCGAGATAGTTGCCCCTGGAAGGGAAAAGGGAAAAAAGGCAAACACAAGGAAAAATCTGATTTTTCTCGGTGTTTCTATTTCTATTTTTGTAAGCGGTCTTGTTTTCTATGAAACTCTCCACCCGGTTTTTTATGGAATACCGGAATATGTATTATTTCTAAGCATATATTTTGCTAGTGGATGGAGGATTTTATTCAAAGCGTTTCGGAATATACTAAAGGGCAATATTTTTGATGAGAATTTTCTAATGGCTGTAGCTACAATGGGGGCAATTGCCATTCATGCGGTTCCCGAGGCTGTAGGGGTGATGCTTTTTTACAGAATTGGGCAGTTTCTTGAAGAGGCGGCTGTTTTTCGTTCAAGAAAAACCATCAAAGCACTATTGTCGATAAGACCGGATTATGCCAGGAGAAAGACAGACGAGGGCTATGTAAGGGTTAATCCCGAAGAGGTGAAGATAGGGGATATTATACTTGTAAAACCGGGAGAGAGGGTCCCTCTTGACGGAATTATAATAAAGGGCAGTTCCATTGTTGATACCTCTGCTTTAACGGGTGAATCTATTCCAGCGGTATTAAAGGAGAAAGATTCTATCCTTTCCGGGATGATTCTTGTTTCAGGTTCGCTTGTAGTATCCGTTTCAAAATCTTTTAAAGAGTCATCTATTTCGAGAATCCTTGAAATGGTAGAAAATGCGATAAGCAAGAAGGCAAAAACTGAAAAGTTTATTACAAGTTTTGCCCGTTACTACACACCCTTTGTCGTGGTTTTTGCCCTGTTAATTGCTCTCATCCCTCCTTTTTTATTGGGGATGGGAAGCCCCGCCGAATGGCTTTACAGAGCCCTTGTTATACTTGTGATTTCATGTCCCTGCGCTCTGGTAATCAGCATACCCCTCGGCTATTTTGGGGGTATAGGCACGGCCTCAAAAATGGGTATTTTGATAAAGGGCTCCAGTTATATTGATATTCTGAATTCTGTTGACACAGTTGTTTTTGACAAGACAGGAACACTTACAAAGGGGATTTTTAAGGTGACGGAGGTCTTTTCCAGAAACGGCTTTTCAAGAAACGAAATCCTTAGATATTCGGCTATAGCAGAATCCCATTCAAATCATCCTGTTGCAGTTTCGATCAAAAAAGCCTATGGAAAAGATATTGATCCCTCTCTTATTACCAAACATAAAGAGAAGGCGGGATATGGGGTCGAGGTTGAGATTGAAAATCATAGTATAGTTGTTGGAAATGACAGGTTTTTGCATTTTCTGAATATTGATCATTCTGACTGTGATATAGAGAGAACAGTGGCTTATGTTGTGGTTGATGGAAAGTATGCCGGATATATTATTATCAGTGACGAACTAAAGGATGGTGCAGCAGAGGCAATAAGCGGGCTGAAAGCTGCAGGAATAAAGAAGACAATTATGCTTACAGGGGATAATAAACACGCCGCAAAGCATGTGGCTGATTCTCTGGAGATTGATGAATACCACGCTGATTTACTCCCGGAGGACAAAGTTGATATCCTTGAAGAAATAATAAAATCTTCTAAAAATAAAGTAGCTTTTGTTGGTGACGGTATGAATGATGCTCCTGTAATTGCCCGGGCCGATGTAGGTTTTTCCATGGGGATATCGGGTTCCGATGCGGCAATTGAAACTGCAGACGTTGTTTTAATGACCGATTCCTTAAGTAAAATATCCGAATCAATTATTCTAAGCAGGAAAACCAGGGGGATTGTTTTACAGAATATAATCCTCGCGCTGGGAATTAAACTGGCCTTTGTTGTTTTCGGGGCTTCCGGTCTATCGGGGATGTGGGAGGCGGTTTTCGCAGATGTCGGAGTCACCCTGCTGGCGATACTAAATTCCTTGCGTATATTGAGAAAATCTAATATTTGAACCAGCTCCCCCCTATAAATTCTCTGAGGATGGAATCATCGGGGATATACTTAGATGAAACCGGGGCAAAATTATTCAAGAAAGAGAGCAATTCTATCGCTTTGTTGTAAACCCCGTGACAGGGTTTTACCGTTTTTAGAATGGGCTCAGCAAATACCTTCAAAACTGCCAGTTCATAATCAACAGCGGAATTAAAGACGGAGTCCGCGTTATCCTGGAAGGGGAAAATGTTTTTGTCTTCTCCCCTTCTTACAGAGGGCCATCGTTTTAGTGTACTGAGAGCATTGTGGCCGCGGAATTGGTAATCCCTGACAAGACGCCTTAACAAGCGGTTGTCTGTTGTCGATATCCTGTTGTGATCGT
Organism: uncultured Spirochaetales bacterium; assembly: GCA_964512945.1. Classification (GTDB taxonomy): domain Bacteria; phylum Spirochaetota; class Spirochaetia; order CAZEKV01; family CAZEKV01; genus CAZEKV01. Next base: position 9,276 of record CAZEKV010000006.1, read on the forward strand.
CAAGGTTAAGCTGGGTCAGGGCAGATACGTAAATCTTATATTTCCGTTCATTTTCTACAAGGGGGGTTAATCTGTCATTCAGTCCGTGGATCCCCTCCATTATAAGTACGGAATTATCCGCAAGTTCCAGGGGCTTCCCCTTTTTCTTTCTCTTTCCGGTTTTAAAATCGAAAACGGGTATTTCTACCCTGCCTCCCTTGAAAAGATCAATCAAATGTAAATTAAGCAAATCAATGTCGATTGCTTCAATTGCCTCAAAATCATAATTACCCTTATCGTCTTTTGGGGTTTTATCTCTTGATACAAAGTAATCGTCAATAGAAATAGAAACGGGCTTAAATCCAAGAACCCTTAGCTGTATTGAAAGCTTTTTTGTAAAAGTTGTTTTACCCGAAGAAGAGGGTCCTGCAATTAAAATTACTTTAACGCTGTCCCGCTTGTTATTTATTTGATCTGCTATCTCCGCTATTTTCTTATTATGAAGAGCCTCCGCCACGCGGATGAAGTTTTTTATTTCGCCGCTGTCGATAATCTCATTCAGGCGTCCAACAGAATCGATGGAGAGGATTTTCCCCCAGGCCTTGTATTCCTGGTAGATCGAAAAAAGTGAAGGGCTGTCAACAAATTCGCTTATTGTGTCTGTTTCTTCGGAAACCGGAAATCTCAACAAAAAGCCCGGATCGTATTTTTTAAGACAAAAGGGGGTTAAATATTTTGAATTTGGGACAAGCGGACCGTAGAATAGATCCATGTAATCTTCGCATACATTTACAGGTATTTTACTTTCGTTTCTGTATTTTAACAATAAAGCCGTATCTGTCTGGTTCATCTCTTTGAAATAGTTTAAGGCTTCCTGGTAGGATATGACCTTTCTTTCTATTGGTGTTTCTTTTTTTACGATTTTGTCCATACAGCTGGAAAGCTTGTTAAGTTCGGTTTCAGGGATTATTTGATAATCATCATAGTGATAATAATATCCGTCACCGAGGGAGTGTCCAATTACCAGACGGCGTTCGGGGAATATCTTTCTGGAGGCTATTGTAAGCAAAAAGCAGAGGGAGCGGCGAAACAATATCCTGCCGTACAAACTGTTTTTGCATATCGGGATTAATTCACTGTTAACCTCTATTGTATATGACAGGCTGGTCGCTTTGTTGTTCACAAGAGCCGCAGTGGGAGGGTTCGTCGGGTCAATTATAAGATGTGTGCTGAATATTTTACCGGCTTTTGTTCCTGCGGGTATCTCCAGGATTTTGTTCTCCGGCAGTTTGATTGTAACATTTCTCATTGAATTTCCCTCATTTACGGGAAGAAGACCTTTCCCTTCTATGATTGTAGTATACACAATAGAAAAGTATTTAGATATATATTTGTTAACAATAATCCAAAAACAGCAGATGAAGCATGGAATAATAAATGAAAAAGTATTATATTCCCTGGCATGAGTACAAATGGATTTAAAGAACTGGGCTTATCGCCCGCGACCTTAAGGGCACTTGAAGAGAAGGGATTCGAAGAACCTACAATTATTCAGGAAAAAGTTATACCCCTCCTTTTGAATGGTGAGAAAGATATAATCGGACAGGCACAAACAGGAACGGGAAAGACCGCAGCCTTCGGGCTGCCGATTATCGAGAGGATATCCCCGGGTAAAAAGATAAAGGTTTTGATTCTTACCCCTACCCGTGAGCTGGCCGTTCAGGTTGCGGAAGAGATAAATTCCCTTAAGGGGAACAAGAAGCTCAGGCTGCTGCCTGTTTACGGGGGACAGCCGATTGACCGGCAGATAAGGAAACTACGAAACGGGATTGAGATAGTTGTCGGCACTCCTGGCAGGATTATTGATCATATAAAGAGAAAGACGGTTGATTTTTCGAATATTGAATATCTTATTCTCGATGAAGCTGATGAAATGCTAAACATGGGTTTTATAGAAGAAGTTGAGGTTATCCTGCAATCAGTAAATAAAAACAGGAAAATGCTTCTTTTTTCAGCGACAATGCCCGCAAAGATCCAGGAAATAGCCAGGAAATACATGAAGGATTTTGACAGGATTGTTGTAAAGAAAGAGCAGCTTGTAACAAATCTGACGGATCAAATATATTTTGAAGTTAGTGAATCGGATAAATTTGAGGCTCTCAGCAGGATTATCGACATGGAGGAGGTCTTTTACGGGCTTATTTTTTGCAGAACCAAGGTAAATGTTGATAAACTTGCCGGCAGGCTGCTGGACAGGGGTTACGATTCGGACGGTCTCCATGGGGATATTTCTCAGGCTCAGAGGGAGAAGATTCTCGATAAATTTCGTAAGAAGCAGACAATGATCCTTGCGGCTACAGACGTGGCGGCACGCGGGATAGATATCTCCAATTTAACCCATGTAATTAATTATTCACTCCCCCAGAATCCTGAATCCTACGTCCACAGGATAGGACGAACGGGAAGAGCAGGGAACGAGGGAACAGCCATAACCTTCATTACCCCCTCTGAGTACAGAAAGCTTAATTTTATAAAGCGGATTGTAAAGACAGAGATAAGAAAGGAAAAGCTTCCGGGGATCGCAGATATTATAAGATCAAAACGCGAGAGGATAAAATCGGATATCGAAGATATCCTCGAGAGCAAATATTCAGATAACTACAGGGAAATTGCGGAAAGCCTTTTGCTTAATCACGATCCCGCTGAGGTGACCGGGGCTGTTTTGTACTATGCCCTGAAAAATGAACTGGATGAAAGCAGCTACAGGGAAATAAGAGATATTTCTGTTGATAAAAAAGGGAAAACAAGGCTGTTTATAGCAAAGGGCAAAAAAGATAATATGTCAAAAACCCGGCTTATCAATATGATAGGCGAAAAGGCAAATGTAAGAAGCAAGAATATCTATAATATTGAGATATTTAACGATTACTCTTTTATAAGTGTTTCCTTTAATGATGCTGAGAAAATTCTAAGGGTGTTCAGAAAAAATAAGCGTGGGAAGCGTTCGCTTATTGTTCCGGCACAAAAAAGAAAACGATAGCAGGCAAGTTTTTCTGTTTTATCAAAATTTGACAATGGAATAAGATTCAGGATAGAATTACGGGATGAATGAGGAAAAGTATCATCTCCCTGCTTCCGATAAAAAATCACTGCATGTTTATGAATGGCTTCCCTCAAAAGGAAAAATCAAAGGCATTATTCAAATTATCCACGGTATGGCGGAACATGCCGGGAGATACAGGGAATTTGCAGAAGAACTTACAAATTGCGGCTATTTCGTCATTGCCGGCGATCTAAGGGGCCATGGGAAAACTGAAAAAACGATGGAGGATCTCGGATTTTTTGCGGGAACCAACGGCTGGGAAATTGTTCTGGAGGATTTATTTCTTATCAATGCCGGAGCCAGAAAAAAATTCCCCGGACTTCCGGTTTTTCTACTTGGTCACAGCATGGGGTCTTTTTTTGCGAGAGATTATGCGCATACTTACGGTGACAGAATTGCAGGGGTTCTTTTATCCGGAACAGGAGGGGATCCGGGGATTATGGGAGAGGTTGGTATTTTTCTGGCAAAAAGAGAGATAAAAAAGAACGGGAAGAGACACCGCAGCCGCCTGCTTGACAATCTTTTGTTCGGGAATTTTAATAAACGGTTTAAGAATACTATAACGAAATTTGACTGGCTTAGCCGGGATAAAGAAAAGGTAAATGCCTATGTTGCCGATCCTTTATGCGGGTATGTCCCTACTTCGATTTTTTTTCTTGATCTATTTGGCGGCGTAAAGAAAATAAATAAAAAAATTAATATAAGCAAAATGCCCGAAGATTTACCAATGTTGTTTCTTTCGGGAAGAAAAGATCCCGTGGGGAATAATGGAAGGGGCGTTGTCCAGATTTGCAAAAAATATAAAAAGAATAAGAATATTTCGTTAAAGCTCTACAAAGAGGGAAGGCACGAGATGCTAAATGAGATTAACAGAAAAGCGGTCTATTGTGATGTTGTTAACTGGCTGGATAATCTCGCTGTAAAGAAATAATTAATTTTTTATAGCGGTAGCCATGAATAATCATCTATTTCCACAGGTGTGGATTTCTGTTTTTTCGGCGGTTTGCTGGAGAAGTTCTTCGATTCCAAGGTTTTCAAACGATTCATTCATTCTTGCAAGGTCGGGGTTTATGAGGGGGTGCTCCGGTGCGAAGACCGTACAGCAGTCGTCATAGGGTAGTATCGATGTTTCAAAGGTGTCAATTTGTTTTGCTATTTTTATGATTTCTTCCTTATCCATTCCGGCAAGGGGTCTGAATATAATCATATTTGTTGCATTCCCCGTGAATTGCATACCTGAAACAGTCTGGCTTGCTACCTGGCTCAGGCTTTCTCCTGTTATCATGCAGGATATACTGTTCTTTCTGGCAATTATTTCAGATATTTTTACCATACATGCCCTTGATAGTAATGTTATCTCGCCGGGGTTGGCTTTTTCTTTTATTTTTATCTGCAGCTCTGTGAATGGGACAATGAAGAGTTTTTTGCCCTCAGTGAAGGGGGTAAGCTTTTCGGCAAGAGAGACAACCTTGTTTTTTGCTTCATCGGATGTGTAGGGGTATGTATGGAAATAGATTGAATCGATTTTTAAGCCCCTTTTCGCCATCAAGTATCCCGCTGCGGGCGAATCTATTCCCCCCGACAGCAGGAGCAGCCCCCTGCCCGCTGTTCCAACGGGGAGTCCCCCGGGGCCTTTTTTTTCATTGCTGTACAAGATTGCTTTTTCACGTATTTCGATATTGATAGCCCAATCGGGATTCTCAAGTTTCACTTTCAGCTCGGGAAATTCTTTCAGAAGCCTATCTCCAACTGCACATGATATTTCATAGGAATTCAGGGGAAAGGATTTATCGGCTCTTCTGGAATTAATTTTGAATTTTTTCCCCGAATTGTTTTTTAGAAGATCTCTGCAAATTTCAACAGCACTGTCGGACACGGCATTTATATCTTTTTCACAATAGAAGACTCTTGAGAAGGCAGTTATCCCGAATGTCCGGGAGAGAGCAGTGCTTATTGTTTTTTCGTCGGCATTTTCGACGAAAAGGTAATGTCTTCCGGCGGCTCCCCTTACTGAAGGTTTATATCCCTTTAGCTTTCTTTCGATATTCAGTCTTAACTGCTTTTCGAAAAGGCGGCGGTTTCCACCCTTAAGGGCTATTTCACCGATCTTGATTAGATACCGGACTTCCATTCAGGTGTTATCCTTACGAATTGCTCTGGTCTGCAAATTATATACCGGTTTGATTACGGCATAATCCATCTTCTGATCCCGTTAACAAAAAAATCTCAGCCCGTTTTCGGGAAAAAATTATTTAGCTATTTGTATCAGTTTTTTTACTTCTTTTTCAAGGGTTTCGGAGAAGCGGACGACATCATCTTTGCTGGTACTGTGACCGATGGATATTCTGATTGACGAAAAGGCTGTTTCCATATCAAAACCGAGGGAGGTTATTACCCTTCCGCGTTTCTTTCTATCCCTGGTTTTTGATGAACAGGCTGATCCCGTAGAAACTGCGAAGCCTTTATCCCCCAGAATTCTGACCAGAACCTCTCCCGGGATCGGCGGAAAAGCTATGGAGAGAATGTATGGAGAGAAAGAATCGAAACGATTATCGACATCGGGGATTATCACATTATGGCCAATCGATCTGACATTATCTATGAGTAGTCCCATTATTTTACACATTTCAGCATGATTCCTGCTCATGTTAACGAAATATTTTTTAACGGCGAGTCCGAAGCCGTATAATCCGTAGAGATTTTCAGTTCCAGGGCGCAGGCCTTTTTCCTGCATGCCCCCGGTAGATAAGAAATCGAGGGGCTTTTTCAAATAGAGTGCGCCCGTTCCCATGGGAGCTCCTATTTTATGGCCGCTGAAAGAGGCGGAATCGAGATTTTTTACATCAAAAGGTATTTTTCCAAAACCCTGAACTGCATCGGAATGGAAATGGATATTACTGTGGTATTTTTTTTCTGCTGCATCTATAATCCGGTTAATTTCGCCGATATTCTGGATGCTTCCGGTTTCATTATTAACGTGCATGATTGAGATTAATTGTGTTGTGGAATCGATTAAACTGCTCAGTTTGTGGGGGTCGATAATTCCATTTTTTCCAGGTTTTATAAGCCTTATATCAAAACCGAAATTTCCCAGTACTTTTGCCGGTTCGAAAATAGAAGGGTGTTCGAGAGCGGACACAATAATGGATCCCTTTTTCTTTTTGTTTAGAAAGGAGAGAAACACCATATTGTTTGATTCAGTGGCGCCCGATGTGAAAACTATTTGCTCCGGTTTACACTCGAGGGCATCGGAAAACAGCAAGCGGGATTCGGAGAGATATTTTGCTGCATTTTTTCCCATGGTATGACCGGAGGAGGGATTCCCATAAGAATCAAGAGCGGCGGCAGCGATTTTCTTTATAATTTCTTTATCCGGTATGGCTGTTGCGGCCCAGTCAAGATACACTACTGACATGGCTGATAATACTATCTTCTTGCTCTGTCAACAAGATCCCATACGGATGTTGTTACGCGGGCGATTGTCGTTATCCAGGTTGTGATTAAGAAGGCCTTCTGCATTTTCCTGTCGCTCTCTGTCAGGGCGTTTCCCTTTATGTAGATTACGGACCCTGGCTTAACGGGTGTGTGCGCCCTTACCCTCTCTTTTTTACCTTCCTCGTCTATGAAATACCACTTCCTTCCGCTGGCATCAATTGTAAGCCCTCCTGCGATTCTTATATAATCAGAAACAGTGAGGCTTTTGTTATAGGGAAAGGCTCCAGGTTTATTGACCTCTCCCCCTACGAAGACCTGAACCTTCATCATTGGAACAATGATCGAATCTCCAGGCTCAATTATTAGATCAAGGCTGCTGTCCCTTGTTTCCCATAGTTCAAGGGCATTTACCTTTACTATATCGCTGGATTTTTTTTCAATATAGCTTTCTTCAGCGAGAGCGTATTTTGTGGGTCCCCCGAGGGCATCCATAATAGAGAGGAGTGTCATCCCCTCGGTGAAGGGTATTGTGATTTGTATTGGTATCTGGGGTGTTTTTATCGGTTTATCAGACTGAAATGGTTTTCCGTAAAAAGCCCCCGCAACGGTAATTACTGCATTATTTTCGAGGGTTGATCCTATCATAACCTTGTCCCCCAATTTCATGGGAAACGAAGAAGCCTCCTCAAAAGGGATGGAAATGGTTTTGTAGCGACCCTTCTCGTCGGATCGGGCAATATTTATTTTTGAAATGGAGGCATCGGGTGTTGTTCCCCCCGCGAGGTTGATGAGTGTCTGAAGGGTTTCTTCCGGTACCAGCTCGTACATGCCCGGATAAAGAACCTTCCCCGAGATTTTAGCGAGTATTTCGGCCTTTGGAACGTATATTTTGTCACCCGGCTGGAGTTCTGGATTGGATTCAAAATCGGCCTTTGTGTAGTATTTAGAAATATCAAGTTTTATTATTTTGCCGTCACGGTGGAGTTCTATCTGCCTGTATGTTGCCCCCGGGCGAAAGCCCCCTGTAAAGGATATGGCATCTGTTACTCTGAGGATTGGACTTCCCATGACATTTCCAGGAAGTAAGACCCCGCCGTATACAAAAACATTGAACTGGGCGGGAGATTTAAGGATAAAGTTGACATACTGAACGGGATAAATATTGCGTATCCGCCTGTCAATATAGTTTTGCAGCCATGGGATGGTTCTGTTTTTTGCATGGATTTTACCAATTGCCGGGATATTAAGGGTATAGTCTTCCCTCAACTGGATATAATATTCGGTTGAATTTGCAATACGCCCATCGCTTCGAATCCCCGCTTTTATGGTTAGCAAAAAAATATCCCCGGGGGTCAGCTTGTATTTCGACATGCCGGAAAAATTCTGGGCAAAGTTTGTATTGGGTTTTTTTACCTGGGTAAATATTCTGGCCTGAAGCCCAAAACCTGTTTCTTCTTCAACCTGTTCTGTTTTTTCAGAGGTTTTTTTATCATCCGCATAAAATGCCGAACCCGTACAAAAAACGAACAACATGAGGAAGAATGCAAATTTGATATTCATGATCGGATACTACCAGCCTTTTAATTTTATAGTCAATATGACAACAGGAAAATCCATATATGATTATTAACGGTTTAAATGAACAATATATTAATTTTTATCATCTACAATTATCCATACAGCTTGTCGTTTAGATAAATATAGTGCAAAATGAGAAAAAATCATGAAAGAGAAGATATTTATCCTGGAAAAGTACAAAACCTCTGTCCGATTTATGGATAAAAAGCGGAGTATGGCTTTTCCTGAATCAGGGAGGCTTCTTTTTGTTTTTGACGAAAATACATTTCCGATTTTTAGCCCCTATTTTGATGCCATAGACACCCCTAATTTCCTTGTTTTGCCTCCGGGGGAAGAAAACAAAAACTGGAATGCCATAGATAAGATTTTGACAGCGGCTATGAATGCCGGACTTGGAAGGGATGCTGTTTTTGTTGGCATAGGTGGCGGGGTGGTTTGTGATATAACGGCATTTGCCGCTTCCATATATATGAGGGGATGCGGTCTGATCCTTATACCGACTACATTGTTATCTATGATTGATGCTTCTCTTGGGGGAAAGACAGGCATCGATTTTAAGGGCTATAAGAACATTGCGGGAACTTTTTACCCGGCCGGGGAGATAAGAATTTGTATTGAGAGTCTTTCTACTTTACCGGATTCCCACTTTAAGGGAGGGCTCTCTGAGGTAATAAAGCATGGGATGCTCGGGAGCAGGTCCTTATTCAGAATTCTTACAGAAGAGCATGAAAAGATTTTATCGAGGGATCCGGGCTGTCTGGAAAAAATTATTCTTAAATCGATAGAGATAAAAGGAAAATACGTCAGAAAGGATTTGCTTGAAAATGGCATCAGAGCACATCTTAATCTGGGACATACCTTCGCCCATGCCCTGGAATCTGTTTCAGGCTTTTCGGGATGGTCTCATGGAGAGGCTGTTGCATGGGGATTGAATATGGCAATAAAGACAGGTCTTGAGCTGGGGATTACCTCTTCTCGTTATGGGGAGCGTGTTGAAAAGTTGCTGAATTTGTACGCTTATCGTCTATTCGCCGAAAAAATTTCTCCTGCTGATATTCTTGAAGCGATGAAGCAGGACAAGAAAAAGAGAAAAGGAGAGGTTTTTTTCATCCTGCAGAAAGATATCTGCAATACACTCAGGCGAAAGGTTGATGATAGGATTCTTTTGAAAATTCTGAAGAAAAATCTATCCTGAGAAACGGATGATCCGGCTTTTCGGTTTCTGGAAAAAGTTATTCCCTGGAGGGGTAGTAATCAGAGATTAAGTAGTCTGTCCATATTCCGGCGCACGAGATCACTGTTTCTGATTGATTCCCGGGCGGTTTTTGCCGAGTAACCGGGGCGCCTCCCCGGTTTGTTGTCTCCGTGAAAGTCCGATCCGCAGGTTATGATGAGATTATTCTTCAGGGCGATTTCCATGAAATTATTGCAGAGCTCTGTGTTCGTCCCCGGGGAAAAGGCTTCAACTCCATCGAGACCGATTTTTTTCCATTTTTTTATCCAGCGGTCAAATTCTTCAAGATCCATATTTAACTGTGCGGGATGGGCAATAATTACCTTTCCTCCTGCTTTTTTCAGGAGTTCAATTGCTTCTTCGGGCTGTAAGCAGAAGCGTTCCGCATAAGCGGGGCCTCCTTTTTTTAGATATTTGTCGAAGGATTCTTTTATTGTTTTTACATAGCCTTTTTTTCTTAAAGCCTTTGCTATGTGGGGACGTGTGATAACCTCTTTTCCACTCTGTTTGCTTACATCAGAAGAAGAAATTTTCATCCCCAGAGATTTAAGTTTTTCAAGAATCAATTCATTTCGGCCTTCCCTGCTGTTTCTTATTTTTGCAAGGGCTTTTTTAAGACTCTTGTTGTTATAATCAATATTAAGCCCCAGAAAATGACATGCTCCGTTTTTCCATTCTGCTGATAATTCTATCCCCGGCACCCCCTGTATGGAGGCAGCTTTTGCCTGTGAGAGAAATTCGAGAAGACCCGATGTTGTATCATGATCACATAGGGCAATAATTCCCACTTTGTACCTCAGAGCCAGTCTTATAATATTTTTGGGAGAGGATGTTCCATCGGAATAATGGCTGTGCGTATGAAGATCGATCAGCATAGAAACTAACTGATGGTAGTGGAATTGATATTTTTTGTCAATGCTGCGGGTTGATTTATGGCGGTCATTTTATTCGGATATTGCCGGGAGAATATAGTCGGCGATCATTTCTATTGCTTGTTCTTCCCGTTTCGGGTGATAATAATTACCCTCGGTAATTACGACTACCATATCAAGTTCAGGAAAAACAAAGATAAATTGTCCGCCCCACCCCCACGCTATTACTGCCTTGAGATTTTTACCCCCTGTTTTGAAATTATATCTCCACCAAAAATAGGAATAATCAAAGCAATCTTCATCGGGATCATCGTAGTATATTTTTGTAGATTGTTTAATCCAGCTGGCGGAAACAATTCTTTTCCCATTCCATTTTCCGTTATTAATAATCAGCTGGCCGATTTTAGCCATTGCTCTGGTGGTTAAAAAAACATCATCAGCTCGTCCGTCAGGTGCTCTATAGAAGGCTGTTTTTTTTATTTCCAGGGGTTTGTACAGAAACTTATCGGCGAAATCTTCAATGGGTCTTCCCGATGCTCTGGCAATTAATGCTGCCACAACGTGAGAAATACCGGAAGAATACGCAAAATCCACCCCTGGTTTATTAACAAGGTCAAGATCGAGTGTTGCTTTTACCCAATCGTTTTGCTGTGAAATTTTATAGAATGAATTTCTTTCATCATCGTAGTTATATTTTATCTCATTCCACGCCAGACCGTGCCTCATCGTCAAAAAATTTTTTATTGTGAGGTTTTGTTTTTCAAGTGGCCAATTCTGCAGGGGGCCGTATTCCGGGAAGAAGGAAAGCACTTTTTCATTAACGCTTTTTACAATACCCTGGTCGATTGCAATTCCCATTAACAGGGAAAAAATACTTTTTGTAACCGACATTGCAGCGTGTAGCTCTATGTCTGAGTTCAGACCCTTGTCTATGTAACTCAGCTTTTTTTTGTAGAATTCATCAAGTACAATCCTGTTGTTTTTCGCAATGATAATTGAATGAATATTTTTGAATGCCCGGTTATTAATTTTTCTTAAAAGTTTGGAGATTATCTCCTGATTGAATCCTTCTTTTTGCAAGGTTGATATTTGCCAGCCATCGTTTTTTTCCTCAGGTATGTGATAAAATTCCTCACCCTGCATTTTTGTTGCAATAGTTAGTATAAACAGGCAGGTAAGAATACAGCCTGTACTACGGTTTATCATCCATTCTCCGGCAAAAGTAGACAGGGCATGACAGCTATAGAGATACCTGCCGCCCTGTCAGGTTTTTTAATTATATCCTAATCACTCCAGGGAAATATAGAGACATCGTCAACGTAAATAGGGACACCACCCTTGGATTTTAGTGCTCCAAGATTTTTAACAAAAAGAAGACTGGGAATAGGTATCTTTTTTGTTGGAGAAGCAAGGTCTTCGTAAATTATGAAGGAAAATTTAACCTCAACCCATTTTACCGACTTGCCGTCGTAGCCTTTTATTTTCTTCGCACCGGATGAAATGTATTTGACTTTTTTGTCCTTGTTTTTATAAGAGATGCCCAATTGTACTGTTCCATCATTAGTATTTTTTCCGCAGGAAACCCAGGCTCTTATCACATAATATGTTTCTCTTTCCATTTTGAAGATTTTCCAGAAAAGTCTTCTGAAAAATACCGATTTTTTCCCGCTCTTATGGTAATTGGTTTTAATTTTGGCATTGGTATATGTAGAGAGCCATCCGTCCATTCCGTTTTCAAAGTTAAATGTGGCGGAATGGGAATAGAAATGCCTGAAATAATAATATCCAGCCGGTCGCCGGATTGATCTCAGATATACTTTACTGGCTGCATTTGTTTGCATTCCAGTGCCCATTTCCAGTTCAGTACCGGGGTCTTCCGCTGTCTGCATGGAACATCCCGTAAAGAGTACCAGAAGCAGCACTAACACGATGCCTGTTAAAGCACTTTTTCCTTTTTTTGTCAAAATCATCTTTATTCTCCTGTTAAATGATGTAATAAAAAGTACCGGTTTTAGCCGGCCTCTGCGGCATTGAATACTGCCACCTGTATATACCAGCAGATCTTGCACAACACCTCTCCTTCGTCATCTTTTGCTGTTCTGCAAGGCTTTTGTGAAGATCTGTACTTACATAGCCCATAGTCTAATATCCAGGGGGGAGGGGTACAATACGTAAAAATACCTATTTTTATAGGTACTCCTGCACTGTGGTTTTTTTGTTAAATACTCTAATAGGGCAAAATAGAGCAAACAAGAAAGGCGGAATGACCGGGGAGGGATAAAAATTTATTCTGCGAATCATTGGCTCTCCCCGGGAGAATACCTGGAAAAATAGGTAATATTGCGTATTTTAATTTATCCTGCCTCAGTGTACCCTGCCCCCAGCTGCGATGGTTAGGATCTGTTTGCATGAATAACCGGAATAAATACCCGCGGCAAAAAATGTTTAATTACTACTTGAGGAGGTAGAAATGGGATCTAAAATAACAAAAATGTGCATTATTCTAATTGCGGTATTGTTTGCCTTGTTTGCATGCAGTAACCCTGTAGAGAATGCCGGAATATCCAGTGATGAGGCTGCGGTTGCAGGAGAATCCAGTGCGGATAGGACTATTTATTCTGTACACAGGGTTGGTGCAGGGCTCAGGGTGATGGGCAGCAAGAGGTTTCCTCAGCATATTGCATCCTGGGGTCAGTACGGTTTGGCCAGACCGAAGGGTTTGTCTAATAACTACATGGATAACGAGGTTAAAAAATACTACGATAAATGGAAGAAGGATTACTTTTATTGTGCTATACCACACAAAGCAGGCTGTATGAATAAGGAATATGCCTATGTAAAACAGTCGGGAAAAGAAACGATAAATGGAAAGGAAATTAAGTTTAAGACCACCTCGGAGGCCATGGGCTACGGCATGATCATTATGGCGATAATGGCAGGATACGAAACAAAGGCACAAAAATACTTTGATGCATTGTACCGTACTGTGAGACACTGTCCGAGCAAAATGGATGGGAAAATAAATTACAATCTAACGTCATGGATTGGCTTTGGGTCTAAACTTGGAAATGGAAAAGTACTTTCTGACAATGCTCCTGACGGTGATATGGACATAGCCTTTGCCCTTCTTATGGCCTATAGACAGTGGGACAACAAGTATTATCTCTATCAGGCTCATAAAAGAATGAAAGCCATATACGACAGCAATATTAACTATAAAAACACCAATTACCCCCGCATAAATCTCGGTGACTGGGGCAATGATCCGGGGGAAAAAAAATGGTACAATGCTCTACGCTCGAGCGACTGGATGCCCTCACATTTTAAGGCATTCAGCAAGTATGATTCCGCTTATCAAAGAAGATGTATGTGGAAAAAACTTTTAGACAGGACAGATAACCTTATTGATACGATACAAAGCCCTGAGGGCCTCGTTCCTGATTTTGCTACAGGAACCTCGAGCCTGGTTCCTGTGGGGTCTAATTTCATGGAGGATCAGTACGACGGATGCTATAATTATAATGCATGCCGTTACCCTCTGAGAATGGCATGCTATATATCTCAGTATGCCCCGGGCAAGTGGTACAGGCCATGGGGTTCCTCCACCTTTGTGTACAGTGAAACTCCATACGAGAAACAGCTGAAGAAACTGCTTCGCTGGGCAATGGATGAATGTCTCGGATGGCCACAGAATTTCAAAGAAGGTTATAGTCTTTCTGGAGGTCCCATAGAAAAAGGGCCTAGTCCCGCATTTGTTGGCCCCATAACTGCTGCCGCTATTGTCTGTGGAAGCGAAGAATCTCTGAAAGGGAAGTGCCCGAGCTTTTTAAAAAGAGGATTCCTCTATCTCAAAGATAATTTCAAAAAACCCAACGGGGAAGAGGGGTATTATGAAAGTACCCTGGGGCTTCTTTCGATGTTCGTAATTAACGGTAACTGGTGGGGGCCGTAATTTATAGTATAAACTAAGAGTATGGGTTGCCTGGTCTATAAAAACCTGGCAGCCCTTTTTTGTGATATTTGTAGACAGGCTTGCTCCCATTAAGAAATATTACTTCAGGAAGTTTTAATCCACATGCGGGGCAATAAATTTTTTGATCAATTCCGATCTATTGTGTATATCAGCTTTATCGTATATGTTCTGGATGTGTTTGCAGACTGTTCTTACGGAGATATTTAATTTTTTCCCAATCTCGGCATTTGTTAAGCCTCCGCTGACTGATTCAATTATTTCTATTTCGCGGGGCGATATTTTAAATTCATCGTACTTTGATTGCTTTCTATTTTTGCTGCAGCTGAAAATATCTAAATCTTTCCATACATATGTTTCCAGTTTTTTCCATATTTTTTTCTGCATATCTTGTTTGAGTATTTTGTCCCTTTTTGTAATATTCAGAATTTTCAATAGAAGTTCGTCTATACGAAATGGCTTACGTATGTAATCAACCGCACCTTTTTTAAGGCCCTTTATCCTGTCATTATCCGAGGATATGGCCGTTAGAAAAATAAAGGGAATGGAGTTATAAGCTTTGATATGGGATAATTTTGAATAGAATTCATGCCCGTCCATAACATCCATCACGACATCGCTTATAATTATATCCGGTTTTGGTATTTCAAGAAGTTTTTTTAGAGCCTCTTTCCCATTCTGTGCAGAAAAGAAATTAAAATATTTTTTCATGCTTTGTGCCAGAAAATTAAGCATGTATTTATTGTCTTCTACAACCAGTATGTTAAATTTTTCTCCAATGCTGTCATCAGTATCCGGGTTGCAGGGGATATAATAATCAACAGGAGCAGTATGTTTACACGTTTTACCATCCAGCCTGCTAAATCCGGGTTCTGATTTTGTGAAGACTATTTTAAAAGCCGTACCCTTATCCGGCTGGCTGGAAAGTTCCACCTTTGCATCAATATCGTCAAGTATCTTTTTTACTATGTACAGCCCCATGCCTATGCCCTGTATATTCCGTTTTTTTGATGTTATCTGCGAATAGGCATTAAAAATATTGCTGTGTCCTTT
>CAZEKV010000006.1:24509-30732 GCA_964512945.1 uncultured Spirochaetales bacterium
AAATATTTTAAAAGGTCAAAATGTCGACCAAATCTGTGTCCTTTTTTATCTATTCCGGAGCCTGTGTCACTTATAAGTAATTGAATCCTGTTTTTAAAAGATGAAAGCTTTATAAAAATACTGCCGCCCTGTTTGTTGTACTTTACTGCATTATCCAGTAGATTGTTTACTATTCGTTCCATTGCGGAGGGATCGCATTTTATAAATAGTTTTTCTTCTATTTTAGAGTTGATTTTTACGTTTTTGCTGCCAGCATATTCCCTGAACAAAATAATTTTATTTTTTACCATCTCGGAGAGATCAAAAGTTCCGGAATGATCATAAAAAACCTGTCCGCGTTTTAATTTTTCTGCATCCAGAAAGTTTATCATATCCTGATTAAGCTTATTGATGTTCTCACTAATAATCTTCAGTTCCGGGGTAATCCCATTCTTTTTTATATATTTATCCAGATAATTATTGATAAGAGTCAGGGGTGTTTTTATCTCATGGGTAAGACTTACAAATAGATTGGTCTTTTCTTCTTCAGATTCCGCTATTTCTTTCAGCAGGTATATATTTTTTAGTGCACTGGATATTTGTCTTCTCAGAGCAAAATAGATATGATTCGGTACTTTTTCACTGTATTCAAAGAAGACGTATCCGAAATGTTCTTTTTCAAGTGCCAGCACCATAAAGATATAAACCTTTTGTTTTTTATCCTCAAAGATATCAAGGGGAATAGATCCCTCTGTAGAAAATTCAAGATCTTTTTTTATCAGGCTTTTTCCATTTTTTAAGGCAGCAATAAGTCTGGATATTTCAGGTGTTGTTAAATCCTCTGGATTACTTATTACATCTTTATAAAGAACCACATAAAATCCTGGAATATTTAAATCATGCAGTTCCCTGTACATAATATCTCTGAGGCTTTCTATGGTAGTTGCATTGTTCAGTTTTTGGTAGGCGACTTCGTAATTCCAGATATTGTTATTTCTCGACATATTACCATAATAGGCCTTTTTTACCTCATCTCCATTTGAGGAATATACCGGTGCTGCACAGCCGCATGATTCTCTTATCATCACCTCCGTATCCAGAATAGTATTCCCGCTTTTCTGTTGATGGTTTATCAAATCCATAAGTTTTTCCAGGGCATAATAGCCCTGTTTATACAAAGGCTGCCTTACGGTGGTTAAAGACGGTGTCTTATACTTTGCTATTTCCATATCGTCAAACCCTGTAACTTTTACATCGTTCGGGACAGAAAGACCCTTATCTTTTAATGCGTCTATTACGCCCATGGCAATTGAATCGTCGGAGCATACAACCGCATCAAATCTGACTTTTCTTTTGCGTACTAATATATCAATGGCTTCCCATCCACACTTCTCTCTGAATTCCCCCTCTACAATCAAAGAATCATTTACTGTCAGGCTGTTTTCATCAAGTGCTGCACGGTAGGCATTGAACCTCTCTTTTGCCTCAGGATTTCCATTATCCCCTTTAATAAAAGCAATTTCTTTGCATCCGTGATCCTTGATAAGATGACCTACTAATTCCCTGATTCCTTTTTTGTTGTCTATTAGTATGCTGGGTACATCAACGACCGGGATGGAGATACTTACCACAGGAAGGGAGGATAATTTTTTAAAAAGGGACTCAATTTGGTTCCTGGAAAAGCCCTTTATCATTGTGCCGGCAAATACAATAAAACCGTCATAATTATCCCTGTAAAGGGCTTTTTCTATAATTTCGAAATTGCAGAACCACTCGTCATATCCAATTTCAATGACACCTACAAAGAGAGTAATATCTATATTTCTTTCTTTTGCGTAAGAATATATTCCCGAGAATATCCTGGATTGGTAATCCTCATTCAGCACATCTATTATTACACCGATTTTCTTTTTCATGTTCTTTCTCCGGTAGAGTATATCATAGAAAAGCCCTTTTATAAATCTTAAAAACATATATAATGGGGGAAGTGTTTTAGACTATCTACAAACAAATAGCTATGGAAAAATATATTAGAAGAGGCATAAATGAATTTTGTTTCATTCCGTCTGGGTGTTTATTTTACATTGTCCGGTTACCATTTGCTTGTATTTATGGGACGCACGAAAGACCGGAGCAATCTGGCATACTCATGGCTGTGCCTGTGTATGGGGCTTGTTTCCTATTTCAAGTATACTTATCCGAATCAACCCTTTTATAATGAAAATTTCAAAATAACGGCAGCTTCCTGGTCTCTGATTTTTTTCAGTATGGCACTAAATTTTTTTACAAGCATACTTTTTGATCTGAGAAAAATAAAAGTGGTTTCAAGAAGCCAATATTCTATTGTATCTGTCTCCGGGATTATTTTAACAATTTTATATTTATACACCAAGAATATTAGTTTCATACGTTTAATATATATTATAATTAGTGCATATGGATTGTTTTTATTTTCTGCTGTTTTTATTCTGGTTATCTTAAAAAAGCGATACAGGAACAGAACTGAAAAAATAGCTATAGCGGGTATTTTTATTTTTCTGGTAGTTGGAACAATATATCTGATTACTAATATTTTTTTACAAAATTCCACTTATATTTTTGCTACAATTGGATATCTGTGTATGGCTTTTCTTTTTGCCTTTGCCCTTACGGATGGATTTAACCGGGAACACAGGGATTTAGTAAGGCTAAAAAACAGTCTGGAGGAGGAGGTAAGCTTAAGGACAAAAGAACTGGCAGAAACGAATGAAAAACTTAAATCTCTGGACAAAGCAAAAAATATTTTTTTTACCAATATTTCCCATGAGCTAAGAACGCCGTTAAGTCTGATTCAGGCTCCCGTAGATGCTATTGTAAAGGGAGAATACGGCAAGACCATTAATGCTGACAATAAAATATTTAAAATAATAAATAAAAACACTCAGAGGCTTTTAAACCTCATTAATAATCTTCTGGATTTTTCTAGAATAGAAACAGGAAAGATGAATCTTAACAAACAAAAGATAGATGTTTTGAAGGCACTCAATGCATATGTTTCCGAGATGGAATCTTCATTTATGACAAAGAAAATTTCATTATCATTTGTTTCCAATACAAAAGAAAAGGTTGTTACATTCCTCGATAAAGCCCTGTTCGAAACAGCCGTTTACAATATACTTTCCAATGCATTTAAGTTTACCCCGGAAGGTGGAAGTGTAAAAATGGAATTGGATTACAATAATCGTAAAAAAGAATATTCAATAACAATTAAAGACACGGGGATTGGGATACCCAAAAATAAATTAGATTATATTTTTGAGCGATTCCATCAGGTGGACGAGTCTTCAGACAGAAAATATGAGGGTACGGGGATTGGTCTTTCCTATGCAAAAGAGATTATAGAACTTCACGGCGGCAGGATTGTTGTAGAAAGTGTGCTGGGTGAGGGAGCCTCATTTATTATTAAACTCCCTGTTTGCCGGAAGGGAAGCGGCCGGGCGGACAAAGCAAACAGACTTATGATAAAAAGAGCTTCACTGGATACGGATTACTATGAAGAAAACCCGTCGGAGGATTTTGTTTATGACAGGAAGAAGAAAATAGTGCTTATTGTAGAGGATAATGCCGGCATGAGGGCATTTTTAGAATCCAGTTTGGGGAAAAAATATAATGTTGTAACAGCCGTAAATGGAAAAGACGGGCTTAAAAAAATAAAGGAAATACAAAAACCGGATATTATTATTGCGGATATAATGATGCCGGAGATGGACGGGAAGGAATTCTTTAAAAGAATATCTTTTGATGTTAGCTATGAGAGTATCCCCTTTATTTTTCTAACTGCAGTGGCATCGCAGGAGGAAAAAATAAAGGGGCTGAAGGATGGTGTTGTTGATTATATTTGCAAACCTTTTGCCATAGATGAACTTATATTAAAACTTGATAATATTTTAAGCAGAGAAGAAAAGATAGAGCAGGCATTAAAAGAGGATATTCAGAAAAAATTAATTGAAGTTATCAATGAAGAAGTAAAAGCAGATGATTTTTTAAGGCAAAAACGACAGATGAAATATGGAGAATATGGAATTACCACGCGCGAAGCGGAAATTATCGAGCTTATAACCGAGGGTCTTCAAGATAAAGAAATCGGCGTGAGGTTGAGTATATCTACAAAAACGGTTTCAAATCATATTCAGAATATTTTTAATAAAATAAAGGTTTCAAACAGAATAGAGCTCGTAAGTAATTTTTTGAATTAGTTGGTAATACTGTTATTCATTAATAGGATCATTCTCAGCACATTGTCTTCTCCCTGGAATTCCGGTAATAAAATCCCCCGGGGTCAAAAAAGTATATTTTTTTGTTGTATCTTGTCTTTTGATAATATATTATGCTAATTACTACTGTAAATAAATAAGGAGCATTCAATGATTCGTGCATATTTCGGGAAAATAGCAAATCTTGGTTTTAGGTGTTGTCTGGTAATTTTCTGTATTCTGGCAGGATGCGGAAAAACGGATAAAGATTTTACAGAGAGTGTTATTCCCCCTGAACTGGCGGAGATTGTGAGTCATGTGACAACGGGTAGTATTTCCTATACCGATAGTATTCGTATTAGATTTGTTGATCCGGTTGTAGAAGAAGGCGATCTGGAAAAGGAGATTGAAAATAATTTTTGTTCTTTTAAACCTGCTATTAAGCATAAAGCTTTCTGGGAAGATACCCGGACACTCGTTTTTAAGCCGGATAAAGAACTTGAAATGCGGAAAAAATACAGTGGGGTTATGGATGTTTCCATAATTCTTCCTGAATTAAAAGACAAAAAGAATTCTATAATCAAATTTTCTTTTCTCGTCAAAGGGCGTGATGTCGAGAAAGTTACAGGACAGTTTGAAAAAAAGAAAAATGGAAAGGCAAATGAATATTTTTATGAGGGGAGAGTCTTTTTTACAGAAAAAACCGATATAAAGATCCTCGAAAAAGCGGCGGGCATAAAGGGAGAGGGCAAAGCCGCCAAAATCAAGTGGTTTAAAGGAGAGGAAGAGAACAGTTTTCTGTTTAGAACCGGAGTTCTTGTTAAAACAAAAAAACGTCGGCATTATACGCTTTCTTTAAACAGGGATAAGCTGGGTTTGTCTAAAAACTATAACCACGATTTTTTTCTTGAAGCACTGGGTGTATTTTCTGTAAAAAATATAACTACAAATATGGGTACCCGGAAATCCTCTATAAAGATTATTTTTTCTGACATGCTAAATCCAAACATCTCCATAGAAGGGCTTGTTTACATAAAGCCAAGAATAGATTTTACCCTGAAGCGAGATAAAAAAACCATAACAATTACGGGGGTTCTGAAGGCGGGAAAAACCTATTCCGTAATTTTGAATAGAGCCCTTGGAGGAAGCAACGGTCTTACTCTGGGGGAAACTAAGATTTTCCAGATATCGACAGAAGATGTAGATCCCAATTTGCAGTTTTTGAGTAGCGGGGTTTTCCTCCCTTCGGCAAATAACCAAAAAATAGCCTTTAGAACGATCAATATACGAAAAGTAAGCATAGAGGTGAAAAAAGTCTTTGAGAACAATCTTGGTCAGTTTCTGCAAACAGAAAAATTGGACGGCAAGAAAAACAGGGCTGAGAGTTTCGGTAGTAGTTATATTAACCGTGTAGGGATTCTTTCTGCTGAAAAAACGCTGAAAATAGGGGACTCGAAGAACGTATGGGTTACCAGTGCTATAGATATTAGCAAACTACTTACCCCGGGAGATAAGGGTCTATTCCTGATCTCGATAGACTATGACGATGAAGACAAGCTTGTTTCTGAGGATAAAGATGAAGATGATTACTACTATTATTATAATAACAGAAATAGAATCTATAAGCCTGTAATACTAAGTGATATAGGTCTTACCTACAAAAGGGCCGGAGACCGACATCTAATCTACGCCTCCGACCTTATCTCGGCGGCTCCTCTTAAGGGAATTAATATAGTTCTAAGAACCTACCAGAATCAGATAGTAGCGGAGAAAAAAACCAACGATAAGGGTATAGCGGATTTTACCGGGATTAAATCGAATGTTTTTTATGTTACCGGCGAGAATTCCGACTGCCGCAGTGTAATAAAATGTAGTGAGATGTACTGGAATCTTTCGTCTTTTGAAACCGGGGGTGTTGAGGTGGCTCCCGATGGAACAAGGGTTTTTGTTTTTACCGAACGGGGAGTTTACAGACCTGGAGATGAGATTAATCTTACTGCGATTATCAGGAA
>CAZEKV010000007.1:0-30630 GCA_964512945.1 uncultured Spirochaetales bacterium
AGATCCTTTACTTTGATTCTATATTCGGAAAGAGATATTTTTTTTACCTCAGCACCAATAGACTCTATAATCTCGAGCATCACCCGTACATCTTCAATATCGGGCAAATTCTTAAGTATAACCGCTTCATCTGTAAGCATTGCAGCGGCTATACATGGAAGAGCGGCGTTCTTGTTTCCACAAGCTTTTATTTTCCCCTTCAGGGGGATATTTCCCTCGATAGTATACTTACCCATACCGGGGACTTTACCTCAATGTCTGTTTATTTTCAAGGGATTTCTTGATCTAAGTTTGTCTCTCACTTCCTCTCTGTTATACCATAATTGCCGGGCGGTAATATGACTATATTTTAACAGCCAGAGTAAATTCCCGATTTAGTAATAATTTTTCTTGCATTCAAAAAAAATAATACTAAAATGGTAGGTAGGAATGGACATTGAAATTGAGGATATCCACAAAGTTGAATCCCCTATTCACTATATCAAGCATTACGTTTGCAATGTAAAATTCAATGAAGAAAGCAAACCCTATGATTTCTATATTGGTTTTACGATGGAATATCTGCCGACAGGAATCCCGGATATAACAATAAAATTCATCGACGAACCAAACCAGATAATAAAACAGAACGAGGGTCGAATAAGAAAAAAAATCAGCGAGCTTGAAAAAACAGGTGTATTCTGAGTCTGAAGATGCTCCGGCCCCGTCCGTCCTGGCAGTACTTCTCAATTTGAAAATAAAATTGAAAATATTTAAAAAAACCGCGAGGAAAAATCCTTTTCCCCACGGTTACATAAGTAAGAATTACAGCTGTGAGAACAGCCTTATATTACTTTCTTTTGACTAGTAGTGGACATGGGGATGTAACCCGTAGTTTCCCAATTTAGTCCAGACAGCCCACATGTAAGCCTTATCGGGCTCGCGGCCTGGTTGTGAAAACTCATACCATTTGCACTTGTATACGGCACCGTTATAAATTACCAGATCTCCAGATGTATAATACTTGTTATATCCGTATCTTTCTCCATAAAAACCACGCTCATTGTGTTTTCCCCTTTCAATATACGCTTTCAGATCAATTGTCTGTAAAGTTGCTTTGATTTTTGTTACCCATTGATCATCATCCGCAGAGGCGGGCTTATAAGTGCCTTTCCATGCTCCAGTTTGGTTGTTCCAGTTGCCCTTATACATTCTTTTATGCCATGCAACACTGGTTCCAGCTTTGTTAAGAATATCTTCAACATTGTTTCCGCTATTATCAGGCGTATTGTCCCAGTAACCATCATATAGGCCAACAAAAACATCTACCCAGGTTTCCACACCGTCATTCTTAGGAAGTGTTAAATCACGGTAGTTAAATGACCAGGATGTATCGATAGCTTTGAACACACCATTGATTTTTACAGTTTCGCCATTTTCAGGATTATACAGGGTCTTGTTTTTTAACACTGGAATTGTTACATTGGTATTGGGCTTAATATTATCTGAAACTGCAACATGCTTCCAGGGTATCAGTTTGGTTTCTACACCATGATTATCATCAAAATGTGGATTTGCTCCTCCAACATATGGTCTCCAGTATCCCTCACCCCATTTGCAGCTGGATCTCTTAATCTTATTAAAAATTGGGAATTCTCGATATTCAGAGCTGTTAGGATCAGGATCTTTGAAAAGGAAATGTCCCTGAAGCTGCACTATAAAATCCTCTTCATTTCCATCACCGTAGACAATACCCGTTCCTTCCATCTCATAGCGTTCAAACATCTTTCCATTTACCCAGACCTCATTTCCATTATTCATAATATGAGACATAGATTTTAGTTTGGGAGGATTCGCCTCCCAGTCTATTTCCCCGGTATACAATGGCTGAACACAACGGCAGGGCCAAAAATCATCCATTTCAGCACACTCTGGATCTGGATCAGTTACCCAATAACAGGTTAAAACACTATTTACTTCACCTGCTGCCCTTGATAAATTCCCGCCTGATTCCAAATTCCCTTCTTCTGTTGTTGTTTCATTCATAGAATTCATACTACAACCAAGAAAAAAAAGAACCAGAATCGCCAGACAAATCCAATAAAATTTTTTCATAAATAACTCCTTTCTCAATTTTTTTTGATAAATCATATTACAATAATATAAATTTACCTCTCTATCACTACGATAAACGTAACATATTGGAATTGAAAAACAAGTTACACTTATGTACTTATTAATACTAAAATCAGGGGTTTATGTACTTATTCATGCTAAATAGCTCAAAAATATACCATAAAATGATATTTCAACTTTACATAAGCAGAATCCCGGTACTACAATATCCTGGTGATTAAGTCAAACAGAATTGGCATTTTAACGGACTCCCTTGAAGATAATTGTGAATTTGAAATTTGCAACGGTATACATTACTACGCAAAAACAAGTAAAACACAGGTTATCATATATGAAGGTGTCAGTAATCTTCATTTTCTGGGTCTGGACAACCATTATACAGAAATAAAAGACTTTATTCTTAATTCAGCTCTGGATGGTTTAATTATTTTTTCAGGATTCATGCTGGAGTATTATGGTCTGAAAAATCTGAAAGAATACATCTCGTCTTTCTCTTCAATTCCCATGGTAAGCATAGCCCTGGCCATTAAAAATATGCCTTCAATTGTCTCGGACAATGAAAAAGGACTGAAAGAACTTATAAACCATCTAACTGAAATTCATGAATGCAAAAACTTCAGTTTTGTCTGTGGGCCTAAACGACACGAAGAATCCAACCTGCGCCTGAGTATTTTTAAGAAATTATTACACCAAAAAAAAATAGATTTTAATCAACGAAATCTAATCAGGGTCAAAACTCTGACCAAAAAAAGCGGATATTGTGCCGCGAAAGAATTGCTGTTGCAATCCGCAATTAAACCAGATGCGATTGTTTGCGGCAATGATTATATAGCATATGGTGTTATTAAATTCCTTGGCGAAAAAGGGGTTAATGTTCCTGAAGATATTATAGTAACCGGATATGACGATGTAGATGATTCAGATATTTTAGATATTCCATTGACAACAGTAAAACAAAATTTTTTTGAAATAGGATATAAAGCACTGGAACAACTTTTCTATATACTAGAAGACAAAAAAACCATTCCCCTCTCTATCATCAAGACTAATCTGATTATCCGCGAGTCCTGCGGGTGTCTATCGCTAAATCAATTAGATAAAAACTTCCTGGATGAAGACCTGTTAAAACTTAAAAAAAACAATTCAATAGACACTTTAGCCGAGATGATATCTATTCTAATGTCAAAAGTATATTTTTTATCCGAGATGGAACTGGGGCTTGTCAAAAAACTATTACTTGCAGTTGCAGAAAATAGTAAACACTTTGACTACAGAAAAATAAAACTCGCCCTGTTAGATTTCATAGAAAACAATTTCCCAAATTTTCAAGTAGTCAGAAAAACAAAGGATGTAATAAAGTATTTTTTGATAAACATACATACACAAAACTCCAGCGCCAACGCCTTATCTCATTTTCTTCAGATAGTCCTGGAAATTATAAACGACATTTTGATCAGAGAAATATTAAAGGAAAAATCTAAAAAAGACTTTTTTAACTGGAAATATAATGTAGGGAATCAGATATTACTCAACGCCTCCAGTAGAACAGGGCTGCTTGAAAAACTATATTGTATTCTCCCGGACATGGGAATAAAATCTTTCTTTCTTATGATCTATAATTTTGATGATAAAATTAATGCTTTTGAGAAATGGCAACTCACAGAAAAAGCCATTATACTAATTGCTTATAAAAATGGACAAAACCTCATCCCCAACGGATCCAGAATATTTAATACCAGCACATTACTTCCCGACTCAACCTGGATGGAGCCCGAGGGTAAATATATTCACATACTTCTATCCTTTGAAAAGGAGCATATTGGATATATGGTGGTAGATTATAATCCTGAAGAATTTAGAGAAGGATACGGGGTTTTACGTATAAATATTGGGACTGCCCTAAGAAATATTATTGGAATGGAAAGGGTTAATGAAAAAAATAAAAAGAAATTAAATTTTTTTATAAGCATAGCCCACGAAATAAAAACACCGCTAACACTTGCATTAAACGTTTTTGAAAACTATGAAAAAAAACATAAAAACGACAAAGACCTGCAGTTGCTAAAAGAGAATCTTTATAACATGAAAAATGATGTTATAAACCTTATCGGACTGGAGAAATTAGACATGGGAATGTTTTTGAACAATCATGATGATATTGTTAACCTTTCTTCGGTCTTATCTTCAAAAAGTATCCAATTCCAGGAATCTGCCAGTAGAAACGAAATAATAATAAAATCTGACATTAAAAAAAATGTTTTTATTAAAATAGACCCCTTTGCTCTGGAAAGAATCTTAAATAACCTTTTCGAAAATGCAATAAAATATAACCATACAAAAGGTAAAATATTTGTCCAGCTGAGATCCAAAAATGAACAGATTATACTTTCTATCCAAAATACCGGAGATCTAATTGGTGAAGCTGATCTACCGAGAGTTTTTGATCCGTATTTTCAATCTACAAAAAACCAGAGAAACTCAAAAGGCAGCGGAATAGGATTGAGTATTGTAAAAAAGATACTTGACCAAATAGGGGCGCAAATCAAAGCAGAAAGCAGCAAGGAAAAAGGGGTGATATTTACATTGAAATTCCAAAGAATTTGTCCTATTGGTGACTTTACAAAAGAAAAACATATATCTTCTCAACACATAGTCCTTCCGGAAAAAATTGAAATCAAAAATGAAAGATTCTCGGAAAACAAAAAGACAGTTTTTCTTATAGAAGACAACAGACAGATGCTTTTTTTTCTAAAAGCAAACCTGTCGCCTTACTATAATGTTTATTGTGCATCAAATGGAAAAGACGGGTTAAAACTTTTTAGCGAATCACCCAGACCCTCTATCATTATAACAGATATCATAATGGACAGAATGGATGGGTATACTTTTATAGAGGAAGTGTATAGTGACAAAAAAAACCAGGATATTCCTATAATTATTATTACCGCAAAATCAACTTTAAATGTTAAAATTACAGCTCTTTCCAGAGGTTGTATCGATATTATAGCAAAACCGTTTTTAATAAATGAACTTTTGCTGAAAATAAAAAATATATTATCTATCTCAGAAAAACAGCAGGATAATTTTATAAACAATCTCAAAACCACTTTGTTAGAATCATTACAGGCCAAACAAACATCACTTCATGAAAGACAAAAAAATTATATGCTTGAAAGACTAAAAACCAAATATGAACTATCAGACCGTGAAATTAATATCGCAAATTCTATTCATAAAAACTTCTTACATAAACAAATAGCAAATCAAATGAATATGTCAGAACAAACAATACGTAACATTTCACACATTATATACAAAAAATGTTTTGTAACCAGTAAAAAAGAATTGATCATTCTTATGGACTCTCTTATGTAGCACTCCCGGAAATTTCCTTAGACTCTCCGAGGAAAACAGCCGTATTTGGCTATCTGCCAACGACATTTATGACATAAAACATAAATAATATATTTAAAATCAAAATATATTGAGTATTGACAATTCAAATATTTGCTTATATTGTTCGAACCTATGATGGTACTTTTAAATAGATCAAAGAGAAAAATGGCGCTTAACAAAAAAACTTTTTAAACGGGGAATGGAGGTATAAAGTGGAAAAAATAGTCATTGTTTTTTCAGTAGTTCTTTTATTTTTCTCAGCTTGTCCACAGAATAGGAATCAGCTAATAAAAGACAAAACATCACCCGCTACGCAATCCCAAACAGAAGAAAAAACTAATTCTTCTCTTGAAACAAAATCTAATGAACAAAAAGAAAAAAGTGTTCAAGAAAAATTATTTTCAAGCATTGCAGGGAATAAATCTATTATAGTGGAATATCTTGTTAATAAAGAAAAAGCTGATGTTAATAGCAAGAATAAAAATGGAATTTCAGCTTTAGTCTATTCAATTCTCTACTTACAATATCGTGGGCAATTTAGAATTATAAAATTTTTAATCGAAAAAGGTGCTGATGTAAATCTACCCTGCGACAATGGGAAAACACCTCTTATTTATGCGGCCGGAGTTGGCCACGGAGAAACTATTGATTTACTCATCGAACATGGGGCAGATATAAACTATAACGGAGCAGAAGGAACAGCACTAATGGAAGCGGTGAAAATGGATAAACCAAAAACAATAAAAATCCTATTAGACAAAGGGGCTGACATAAATATAAAATCTATAAAAGGAAAAACCGCCCTTGACTTTGCACGAGAACAAGAAAATACAGAGATCATCAATATACTGGAAAAATCTAAATGAGAATAATCATACTATTCGAAAACCTTTTCCCATTTGAAGATATGGCAAACATTTCTTTGAGTCTCTAATTTCGGGAACTACGTCCCTGAGGTTACTTTTTCAAAAGGAAAGACTATTTTTACAGTCGTGCCCAGACCGGGCTTTGAGGATATGTACAGAGCCCCTGAATGATCCTTTATTATTTTATGACTGATTGACAATCCCAGGCCCAGACCTCCCATTCCCCGTTTAGTTGTAAAAAAGGGATCGAGAATTTGTTTCAATGTTTTTCCATTCATTCCAACCCCGTTGTCTTCTATAATAATAACAATTTGCTTATCATTTTTTTCATAAGCAGTTGTAATTATCAATTTCCCATTTGCCGGATCAATTGCCTGACAGGCATTATGAATAATATTGACAAAAACCTGTTCAAGCTTTTGAGGATTGCCTTTAAAAAGCGGTAAACCCTCTTCCAATTTTATAGAAAAATTCCCGGCTGTACTACCGATAAGGTTTTTCATAAGTCGAACAGTTGTTCTAATGACAAAATTTATATCAATCTTTTCAAGGGCTCTGGTGTCCTTTCGTGCAAAATTTCTTAGATCATCAACAATTTGCTTGATTCGTTTCGAGTTTCGAATTATCATCGAAAAAGATTCTTCAAAATCTTCTATAAGATCAGAAAAAGTCATATTTCCGATTTTTTTATTTTTTGCTCTTTTTATCTCTTCGCGGAGAATATTCTTAATAATCTTCCAGGCCTTATCATTCATCTCAGAGCTGAGAAGAATAGAGTTGTTAGGATTGTTTATTTCATGGGCAACCCCTGCAACAAGCGTCCCCAGTGAGATCATTTTATCGGCCTGTCTCAATTGATCTTCCTGGGTTGTTAAGTGCTTTGTCTGTTTTTTTATCATGTTTGCCGAAATAATTCCCACAAGAACACTGTTTACAACACGCAGCATGCCAAAAATATTCAGGCATTCTTTTAAGTTAATTTTAATAACCATAAACCCAAGCTGCTCTTCACAAAACCCGAGGGACGTAACAATAAAAGTATACCGACTGTCAGTCTTTAATTCACCAAGAATCAGGCTATTATCAATTGATCTACATTCAAGTTTTGGACGCTCTTTTTCATTGTAGAGAAACAGTAATCTGGCTTCCCGATTACGGGAGTTCGGATCATACTGGCATAATTGGAATTTCGCTATGCCAAAATGCATTAAATGATCACTAAAAACATGTATCTGTTTCTCCATGCTGTGGACAAGAAGTATTTCCTCATGGAGCAGGTTTAGAGTATCCCTTTGTGATTCAAGCTTATATTGTTTTAGTTTTTCCTCTTTAAAATTCCTTCTTAGAATATTGATTCGCCCTTCATGGATTAGAAAACGGGCTCTGGAGATTCGTTTTCCATCACTTAAAAATGCAGAGAAAGCTTTATCAATCTCTTTTACAACACACTCCCACGCAAACAAATTGTTGCTGTACCATATCTTCCGTTCCAGAACAGAATCCAGGGTTTTTAAAAAATCGGTAGAATCGTCTTTCTCAAGATCGGAGAAAAAGCTGCTTACAAGATTGTTTATTATTGAAATCAGGTCTCTGTACTTGATGTGACTGAACAGCAATTTTGTATTATTAAAAATTGCCGATGAACATCTGTCTTCGTCAAAAAAGGCTTCCTTTTTAATTCCCCTATTCTGGTAGAGACACCCGCAGGATTCCCTTATAATTGTCTTTGGAGGAATTGTTGTAACATCAGGAACCTTTTCCCCTGCTATAAGACGGAGTATTAGCTCCATGGCTTTCTGACATATCCCGTCCATAGGCTGTTGAACTGAAGTAAAGGGTATGGGAAAATCACTCGAGTATATATCATCAAATCTAACAACCGCAATATCCTCAGGAACTTTTATTCCCCGGGAAATAAGTTCGTACAAAACACCCGCAGCCATCTGTCCATCGGCCGCTATAATTACTTCAGGGGTTGTCTGTCTGTGATCCAGTAAAACCTTAACTGCGTATACCCCCGAATCATACGTAAAGTCTCCATTTACTATCATTCTGCTAAAAACAGGAATGTCAAAATCCGATAGAACACTCAGGAAAGCAGTGTAGCGCAAATTCGCATCATAATTAAAATCCGGTCCTTTTACAAAAGCAATTCTATGATAATCATGGATCGTAATCAAATGTTTGACAAGATCGTACATGCCCTGTTTATTATCAACAACAATAGAGGGTATGTTCTCAAAAACGTATGCACAACTTACCATGGGAAATGCCCTGTAGAGATTATAAAACTCTTTATAATAGCTTTTATTCGAAAACCCGGTTACAGATCCGGCAGATAGGATAAAACCATCTACTTTTTCCTGAATGATACGTTTATGAATAGTTGTATTTAGAGAATTGAAGTTATCAGGAGAATAAAAGCTCCCCATCTGAATGCACAATAAATTAACATCTCTTTTTTCAGCAATCTGATCCAGCATTCTGAAAATATTCAGGTCATAGGGATCATAGAGGTTATCCAGCCATTCTACAAAAAGGCAAATTGTTAATCTATCTTTTTTTTTCACTGCCGAATAACTATAAATCTTCTCTCTAACTTTGAAAAGGTAAAAACAACCCGGATAGTTTTATTTACAGATAACTGTTCCAGCCTTTCCCTCAAGAGCCGCACCTATGTTTCTTACAGATGTAATAATAACCCTGTCTCCACCCTTATCAATAAAATTTATTGCAGCTTTGATTTTTGGCCCCATACTCCCCGGGGGGAAATGCCCCTCTTTGAGATACTTTTTGCACTCTTCTACCGTTAATTTATCGAAATCCTTCTGTTCCGGTTTCCCAAAATTAATCGACACTTTTTCAACACCTGTTGATATAACTACAATTCTAGCCCCTAATTCCAACGCCAGAACAATTGTAGCGTAATCTTTATCAATAACCGCATCAATCCCTTCAAGAGTTCCATCTTTTTCATAATATACAGGGATTCCGCCCCCTCCGGCGGTAATGACAATTACCCCACTGTAAACCAGTTTTTTTATTATATCGCTTTCAACAATCGAAACAGGGACAGGCGAGGGAACAACCCTTCTCCATCCCCGTCCCGAATCCTCTACCATATTCCAGCCTTTTTCGTTAATGGCAATCTCAGACTGCTCTTTTGAATAAAAGGGACCAACAGGTTTTGAGGGGTTGTTAATTTGCGGATCCGAAGGGTCAACCTCAACCTGGGATAAAACAGTAACAACTTTTCTTTCGATTCCTTCCTTCAACAACCTGTTTTCCAGAGATTGTTCTATCATATATCCCATTCCGCCTTCGGTATCAGCGACAATAACACCGAGGGGTCTATCGGAAACCCCCTTTTCAATTCCTGCTTCAACACGTAAAAGCATCTCTCCTGCCTGGGGGCCGTTACCATGGGTAATAGCCATCCTGTATCCCTTCCTGACAGCAGCCATTATTCCACTGAGAGAAAGACGGGTATTGGCAAATTCCTCCGTTACCGTATTTTTCCGGCTCTTTCCGCTTATTGCATTCCCTCCCAGCGCAATTACAATTACTTCATCTTTCATAGCTAAATATTCAGCTTATCCAGCAAAACATCTTTCAGGTTGGGGCTGGAAATCACTTCAAGCTCATACTTGACTCTGACAGAAGGCTTATTAATCTTGATTATTCTATTCAAATCAATGGGTGTTGCTATAATAACGACATCACATTCAACCCTGTTAATTGTATCTTCAAGATCTTTCATCTGATCGTGGCCATAACCCATTGCAGGAAGAAGGGTTCCAATCCCGGGATACTTTTTAAAGGTTTCTGTTATTGAGCCGACTGTCCACGGTCTCGGATCAACTATCAAAGAAGCACCGAAATTTTTTGCGGCAACAATACCGGCTCCGTATTTCATCTCCCCGTGGGTCAGCGTTGGGCCGTCCTCAACTACAAGTACCTTTTTCCCCGCTATGGTCTCCGTTCCTTCAAGATCAATCCGTGAATTGGCTTTTATAACCAATGCGTCTTTATTGTATTTTTCTATATTATCTTCCAGTTCTTTAATTTTACTGCTTTCCGCACTATCCATTTTGTTAATAACAATTACATCGGCACGCAGAAAATTTGTCTCGCCCGGATAATAATTTAATTCATGACCTGGCCTATGGGGATCAACAACAACAATTTCTACATCAGCTTTATAAAAGGAAGTATCATTGTTTCCTCCATCCCAGAGAATAACATCAGCCTCTTTTTCCGCTTCCTTAAGTATTGCCTCATAATCTACACCTGCATATATAACACGACCCCTTTCTATATGGGGTTCGTATTCTTCCATTTCTTCTATTGTACAATGATAACGTGCAAGATCTTCTTTAACGGCAAATCGCTGAACCCTCTGCTCTACAAGATTTCCATAGGGCATTGGATGCCGGATTGCCACAACTTTTTTTCCAAGCCCTGCTATGATATCGGAAACCGCCCTTGTAGTTTGAGACTTTCCGCATCCGGTTCTCACCGCACATACCGAAACAACCGGTTTTTTTGACTTGATCATTGTTTTTACGGGGGAAACCATCGAGAATTTCGCTCCGGCAGCCATGGCAATTGATCCTATATGCATCAAATGCTTGAAGGGAACATCGGAATATGAAAAAACAACCTCGTCAATATCATTCTTTTTTATTAATTCAGCAAGTTCCGCTTCCGGAAAAATAGGAATTCCTGCTGGATACAGCCGTCCGGCTAATTCTTTTGGATATCGTCTTCCATCAATATCCGGAATCTGTGTTGCAGTAAAGGCAACAACTTCACACGCGGGATTATCGCGATAGAGGGTGTTGAAATTATGAAAATCCCTTCCGGCCGCCCCGCAAATTAGTATTTTATTCTTTGTCATGCTACTCCTCCTTACTTTCTGATCACTACCTTGATAGTAATTAGCAAGTCAAGAAAAGTCAATCCCCTACGTTCTTTTTACACTTGTCTTTGCTTTATTAATCATGGCATTTTTCTGCTTGACCCTGAAGTTCTCTCCGTAAAACAGAATTTTGCGGCTTGTAATGATTTCTTCTCTTCTTATTGCAGGGAAGACCCTTCACTGCTCATTTATCATATTTTTTTCTGAGCAGAGACAGGTTTTTCCCAAAAACCTTTTCAATATCCTTTCCATATTTCTGGATGATTTCCGCAATATAGAAATCATGAATGATATATTCTTCGATAACCTTAACAAGCCCCTTGTTTCTGGTCCACACTATTTGCGAATTTTCCTCTACTCCAAAACTCCCGGCTATGCAGCTCCGGGAATCAACTATACAATCTATTGTCCTCCCCAGGGTATCAATATGCTTAATATTTTCAGTGCTGTGGTAAAAAACTTCTCCAAAGTTAATCTTCTTTTCTCCGTATATCAGAAAAACCACCTTTACTCCCCGATTGTTAGCTGCCTCAAGCTCTGGAAGCAATAAATCAAGCTCTTCATCCCAGAGTCCAAGATAAATATGATGATTTGCATTTTTTATCAAATCTATAGCCATTTGAAGGGCTTCATCTTTTTTAGACACATTCCAGACAGGATCGAAATCAGGTTTGAAAGATATCTTTTTAATACATTTTTTCAATTCTAGAATATACCTATCTTTGTCCTTTTCAATTTTGCTTATTAATTCATCGGGAGCCAGAGGCGAAAAACTTTCAGGAGTTTTACTGACGGAAATAGCGGCTCCTTTTTTTATCAATCTGCGTGCGATATCGTATACCCTGGAATGAGGAACCCCTGACATCTGGGATATCCCGTATGCTGTTAGGGGATGTTTGGAAAGAAGGCATACATATACTTTTGATTCGTATTCAGTAAACCCCAATTCCTTGAAAAGCGGAATAATTTCATCATGTAAGCTGTCCATATTTTATCCTTTCAGTAGTTGACAAGATTCTTAAATAACCTGGTAGGTAATTTATAAATACCTTATTAGCACCTCGTTTATCCATATTATTACAATAGTTCCTATCCCGCAGAAATTCAACATTCTCCGAAAGGAAAAAACGATATCCATTATTTTTTCCGCCCTCAGTTAGCATAAGACCCTGCTCCTTTGCAGCAGACAGGCAAAAGGCAATCCATCTCAACACCTCCTCTTCCTGACGAGGAATATAGATTATCATCCGGCGAAAATGCAAAATAAGATTATGGAAGTCATCGAATACCGGAATTATAGTCTCTTAACACTTTCAGTCATTTCTAATATATTTATCTGAGCCTGTCCTTGAGGAGAGAAAAATGGAGAAAGAGAAGTATAAATACGAACTGGATTTTAAAGTGAGAGATTATGAATGTGATCTGCAGGGGGTGGTTAACAACTCTGTTTACCAGAACTACCTCGAACATACACGCCATGAATATTTACTCAGCAAGGGACATGATTTCTCAAAAATGTTTGACGAAGGGATAACGGGAGTGGTTACCAGGATTGAAATAGATTACAAATCTCCCCTCAAAAGCGGTGATGCTTTTCTGTCCAACCTTAATGTAGAAAAAGAGGGAAGATACAAAATAATTTTTTATCAGGATTTATACAATAAAAAGGATAACCGCCTGGTAATAAAAGCAAAGGTAACTACCGCCTGCTTTAAAAACGGGAGACCTGTTGTTCCCGAGAATTTTGAAGGGCTGCTATGACGGATAAACACAAGAGGTGCTGGGGAAATGAGAATAAGCTGGCTCTTGATTACCATGATAAGGAATGGGGTGTTCCCGTCTACAATGATAAAATCCAGTTCGAATTTCTTGTTCTTGAATCAGCCCAGGCAGGTTTGAGCTGGATGACAGTCCTTAGAAAAAGGGAAAATTATAGAAAAGCATTTGATAACTTCAATCCTGAAAAGATAGCTGCCTATGATGAAAAAAAGATTGTGAGGCTTTTGCAGAATTCAGGAATAATAAGAAACAGAAAAAAAATTGAAGCGGCAATTGGAAATGCTCTGTCATTTATGAAGATACAGAGAGAATACGGAAGTTTCTGCAATTATTTCTGGAATTTTAGCGGCGGGAAACCCATAACAAATAGATGGAAAAAATTTTCCGAAATACCTGTAACAACAGAGTTATCGGATACAATAACAAAAGACATGAAAAAAAGAGGCTTTAAATTCCTGGGATCCACAATCATGTATGCTCACATGCAGGGCGTTGGTATGGTTAACGATCATCTTGTTTCCTGTTTCAGACACGGCGAAATCGAGAATATGTCGTAACCATATGAAAGTATACGGAATCGGAAATCCCTTCCTCGACATCTTCTGTGATGTTAAAGATTCATTTTTTGAAGAAAACAACATAAAAAAGGGGGAAACTGACCATGTCTCAGAGAGGGAGGCTCTTCAGATCCTGGAAAATTTGTCAAAATATAGATATAAAATAATTCCGGGGGGAGGAGCTTTTAACACCTTGAGGGCTTTAAGTCTTTTCCATATTCATTGTGAATATCTGGGAGCCGCAGGTAAAGACATAAAAAAATTTGGAAAAGAGAAAAGAAACAATGAATATTTTAATCCCCTCCTTGTGTTTTCGGAAAAAGAAACGGGCAAATGCTTTTATCTGAAATCCCCCGATAATAAGCTTACGGTAATAGCTGCTCCTGGTGCTGCGATGTCTCTCTCCGAAAAAGATATTGATTTACCCTTGATGGAGGATTCTGAAATTATTTATATTGAGGGATTTATTTTCAACAATAAAAAACTGAAAAGTCTATCATTCCTCAAGGCCGTTAAGCCAAAAAGAATATATATAGACTGCGGAAACCCGTTTATTGTTACCAGATACCGAAAAGATATTATAGATCTTTCCGGAAAGCACACAACTGTAATAATGGGAACCGAGGGTGAGATAATTGCTTTTTCAAATAGTTCAATAACAGACAGTATAAGGTTGCTAAAAAAATATTGCAGAGCCATTATAATTAAACAGGGGAAGAATGGAGCCTCTTTTTATTCAAGGAATACGGGATTATTACAGGTTCCTCCTTTTTATTCAGTCCATGAAAACACTACAGGCTGCGGAGATCTTTTTGCAGCAGGTTACATGGTTGCTGCAAAAAATGGTTTATCCATGTACAACAGAGTCGCCACTGGAAATCTCTGCGGCTCTTTATGTTTGAAGCACAGCGGTGGATGGATAGAATCCGACGACTGCAAAAAGCTGGAACTGTTGATTAACAAATTAAAAAATGATAGTATTTTACCCGGGAGGCCGGGTAAATGATTTTGTTGCGAGACATAACAACTCCGAGTATTCTTGATTTTAGGGGATTTTCCGCTTTTTTGGCGGAGTTTTTTTTCATTCTCTTTGCGGTTATTTCCCCTGTTCTACTGCATAGTTTTCATCTGCCGGTTTTTGTCATCCTTCCAATGCACTGGAGTGTGTTAATGGCAGGAATGATCTATGGATGGCGTGCAGGAGTAATTGCCGGAGTTTTTTCTCCTCTTTTGAGCTTTTTTTTGACAGGCATGCCCCTTCCCCAGGTTCTTCCCCTTATTGTGGTGGAGCTCACTCTATACGGTTTTGTTCCGGGAATGATAAGAGAGAAAACCTCGATGAACAGTTTTTTTGCTGTTTTCATCGGCCTGATCGCAGGAAGAGCAGGATTTGTTTTTACTGGCGTTATTTTTGGGAAGGTTAGCGTTTCGTTATGGAATTTTGTAAGTATCAATTTTTCTGCAGGGCTTCCTGCAGCTTTTCTTCAGTTGTTTTTGATACCTTTTTTTGTTTCCGGTTTTATATTTTTAAAAACCCGGGATTCTAACAATAATCTATAATCCTCACCCGGCAGAGACTGTCTGTTGCTAATTGAATATATAAAAATAATCCTGTAGTATTCGCCGATGGGCAGGAAAAATATATTAAAGAAAAGTTTTCTTTTAATGATTCTTACCTTCCTCTCAAGGATCCTGGGGCTTGTGAGGGAACAGGTGAAGGCGGCGTTCCTGGGAACCTCCGCTCTTTCGGATGCCTTTTCAATTGCTTTTCTGATACCAAATCTTATGAGACGCCTTTTTGCTGAGGGCAGTGTTACGGTTGCATTTATTCCAACTTTTAAAACTTTTCTTATCAAAAACGACAGGGATAAAATCAAGGAATTTTTTTCGTCTGTATTTACTCTTCTTTCATTTACGGTATCACTTGTTGTTATTTTTGGAATAGCCGCCGCCCCTCTTATTGTTAGCTTTTTCAAAACAGATAAAACCGAAACAGTATTCCTTACCAGAATAATGTTTCCGTATCTCGGTTTTATCTCGATAGCCGCTTTCTTTCAAGGGATTCTAAATGGGAAAAATAGGTTTGGGCCTTCGGGGTTTGTTCCGATACTTTTTAACTTATCTGTAATCGGATGTACAATGTTTTTATCGCAATTTACGATGAATCCGGCCAGGGCCATGGCTGCGGGCGTCTTGCTGGGAGGAGTAATCCAGGCAGTTTTTCAGTTACCTTTTGTGATAAAAACAGGATACAATTTTTGTTTTATTTCCCTGAAAAAAGCCCTGAAGAATCCCGGAGCGAGGAATGTAGGACGGCTTATTGCCCCAACAATTATTGGAATGGCAGCATACCAGCTGAATAATTTAATAGCCTCCGTTATAGCAAGTAACTCAGGTGAAGGTATTGTCAGTTCACTTCAGTTTTCGTTACGCCTTCAAGAACTTATACTGGGTATTTTCGCCGTCTCTTTTGGCACGGTAATGATCACCGAATTATCGGGAAATGCAAAAAAAAATCAATGGAAACTTTTTAATACAAACCT
This sequence comes from uncultured Spirochaetales bacterium, assembly GCA_964512945.1. Classification (GTDB taxonomy): domain Bacteria; phylum Spirochaetota; class Spirochaetia; order CAZEKV01; family CAZEKV01; genus CAZEKV01. The sequence continues at coordinate 16,178 of CAZEKV010000007.1, forward strand.
GCTTTTCTGTATTAGAGCAATTGCCCTGATAACAATACCGGTAATGTTCTTCTGTCTGCTGACAGGAAGAAATATTATTGAACTTCTTTTTAAAATAAGAAATTTTACAGATAAATCGGTAGACCTAACCCTCTCTGCATTTACCTTTCACATCGCGGGGCTTTTTTTTATTGCCCTAAGCCGGATTATTGCTCCCGCTTTTTATGCCCAGGAAGACGCAAAAACACCAACCTTTGCGGGCATTGTCTCTGTCCTTGTAAGCATATCATTAGCAATTATCCTTGCCGATTCAATGAAGGGGGGAGGGATCGCCCTTGCGACCTCAATCGCCGCCTTGTTTAATTCTACTATTTTATTAGTTGCTCTGTCTAAGAAGAAAAAAAAACTCTTCCTTAAAACCATTCTCAGCTCTGCAGGCTATAGCTTGAAAATTTTAATATTATCTTTTGTCGCCAGTATCCCTGTATTCTTTGTCCGGGTAAAATTGTTTGGCGTATTTATGGGATTCGATAATAAGCTTTTTTCAACAGGATTGCCGCTATTGTTACTTTTTCTGCTCTTCAGTGTGATAATGGTTTTCCTTCTGGCAGTAATTAGAGATGAGCAGTTTCTATATCTGACAAAAAAGAAAACGTTTCATGTACAGGAAGAACCAGATGAGTAAACTATGGGAAAAAAACTACAGGCTAAATTCGCTGATTGAAAAATATACAGTCGGAATTGATTATAAACTTGATAAATCTCTTGTTATTCCTGATTGTATCGCCAGCATGGCTCATGCTGTTATGCTATCTTCTATAAACATAATCACAAATGACGAATTACTATCTTTAAAAAAAGGGCTTATTTCAATCATCAAAGAAACTAAATCGAAGAAATTCAAAATACTGCCTTCTGATGAAGACTGTCACACAGCAATAGAAAATTATCTCGTAAAAAAAACAGGTGATGCCGGAAAAAAAATACACACAGGGCGTTCAAGGAATGATCAAATACTTGGAGCGGTGAGAATCTTTACAAGAAATTTCTTACTGGAATTTATGCTGAATGTAGTTGCTCTGTCAAAAAGCCTCCTTACCCTTGCCGAAAAAAACAAGAATGTTCCCATGCCGGGACGTACACATATGCAAATAGCCATGCCTTCTTCTGTGGGATTATGGGCGGCTTCTTTTGCGGAAGATCTGATCGATAATATAAGACTCACACAGGCAGTTTACGATTTTAATAATATGTCTCCCCTTGGTTCTGCCGCCGGATATGGAGTCCCCTTACCTATAAACAGGGAACTAACAGCAGAGTTGTTGGGATTTACAAAGGTGCAAAGGAATGTTCTATATGTAAGTAATTCAAGAGGCAAGGTTGAGGCTGTAGTACTTGATAATCTTGATTACACAGGAATTACGCTCAGCAAGATGGCTCAAGACCTAATAATCTTTTCTATGCCTGAATTCGGTTATTTCAGTATTCCCTCCGAACTTTGCTCGGGATCCAGTATAATGCCCAACAAAAAAAATCCAGATGGCCTTGAATTAATCAGGGCAAAATCAGAAACGCTTTCATCCTATGCATCACAAATAAAAAATATTATCAGGTCTCTTCCATCAGGTTACAACAGGGATTTCCAGGAAACCAAGGAGCCTTTTCTGAAGGGGACAAGGCTTTGTCTGGAAAGTGTTCAGATAATGGATCTAACAATACAAAAACTTGAAATCAATAAATCAAACTTGTTGAAGGGTTTTTCTTCTGAAATTTTCGCTACCGATGCTGCACTGGAACTGGTTCAAAAAGGTAAAAGCTTTCGTGAAGCATACAGGGAAATAGGACTTGACCTCGAAAATTTAAAAAATAGGAATCCCGAAGAGGCAATTGGAAAACGAAAGCATACTGGCGGCTCCGGTAATTTAAACATAGAAAAAGCAAGGAAAGAGCTTCAGAAAATAGAAACCCAAATTACTAAAGAAAGGGAAAGACTGCGAAATAAAATCATGGATCTTACCGGTTTTGAAGTTCTATTCTAATGACAGGAATTGCCGGGATCACAACTTTATCAAACCGGAGATCTCCTTTTGTTCTATTTACAGGACTTTAATAAATTAATTGTTTCTCTAGATCCTGATTGTAATGCATAATCTAGTGCAGTATGTCCGGTATTATCCTTTCTGGAAAGGTCAGGATTGTGTTGTAATAATAGCCTAACATGCTCAACATACGGCCCCATTCCTATAGCAACCATTAGCGCTGTTGTGCCATTGACATATCGTAAAGTTAAATCAGCTTTCTCATCTATTAGCCTTCTTAAAACAGCTGTTCCAGAATAACCATTTGTACACGTAGCAAGAACTGCTGTTGCACCATTCTCACCCTGCGCATCTATTTCAGCCCCGACATTGATTAAATAATCAACGATATCCAATCTGCCATAGGAGGCGGCATATATTAATGGAGTTATCCGGTTTTCAGCACATCTGGAATTAATATTTGCTCCCAATTCAACAAGTGCTTTTACATGCTCTAAATCTCCATTTTTGCATGCGAAAAATAAGGCTGTTTGACCTTCATTATTTTTTGCATCTATATCTTCGCCAAGAGATATCAAGTATTTTAAAATTTCAAATTTCCCTAAGATTCCTGCCGCATAAACAGGAAGAAGGTTTCCCTTTACGGGGATTTTCAAGCTGGCACCATTATTAATAAGACATTTCACTACCTCAATATTATCATATCCAATTGCATAGATTAACAATGTATATCCGGTTGTCTGATCCCGGAAATTGATATCATCTAATTTTTCTATTTTTTCTTCACACTCACTATTTTCATGATTTTTAATGTTTAACAATAGTTGCTTAAATATCTCATATTGTTCGCCCGCGAATATTTGTGAGCAAAGAAGGAAAAACATCAGTGCTATTAGTTTTTTCTTATTCATTCTTCCTCCATTTTATCATTCTTTCTCTTCCCGGGAACCGTCTGAATCCTGTCCGGATGTATCCGGTTTGGACTGCCCAACAGTGTCGGCTGTATTTGATACAAATGGTTGTAGCGCAGACTTTTCCCTCCGTTTTTTAATAAAAAAACTGAGGGAAAAGAACAGCACTCCCGTACAGGCACACATAAAACCAATATTTCTAAGGGAATCTATAAATGACTGTATGAGGCAAATAACTATATCCCGGGATTCCGACATTTCCGTTGGAATTAATCTGGTTAGTATATCTCTGGATTTTGCAATTGCCAGAGAGGAGTTCACAATTACACCTATACCAATAGTAAAGCCGGAAACAACAAACGCAGCACCTATCACTTTTAGCCCGTCCCTTAATCCTCCAAAACCCAGGCTGAGAAGTATACAGACCCCAATTAATATCAGAAGAAATTTTAATTCAAAATATTGATTCTGGAATGATTTTATTTCTCCCCCAAGACTTTCTGCGGGGTTAATTTCATCAGGTATTTCATCCAGTATATATGACATGCTTCTTCCTGCTCTTCCCGAGAACAAAGAAGAAAAATCTTCCTGCATATCTGCTTTTAAAGGCTTTAGATCAATAACAAGATCCACTTCGCCGGGTTTACTTATAAGAGAGGATCTTATATTGGGTAACTTTGTATTTAATTCATTTTCCGTAAAATTTTGCAACCTTGTTGAAATTGTATTATTGAACTGTTTTGCAGTATCCTCAGACATTTTTACGCCCATAAATCCCTCTATGTTCTGCTTCCATTTATCTGCTGCTTTTTCGTAAATATTGTTATCCTTTAAAACAGAAATATATGTATCCGGATTTAGTACAAACATGCATGCTGTTACCTCCAGCTGAACAATAAATCCCGGAACTGTAATAAATAGAAAGAGAAAAACTAGAAAAAACACCCTTACAAATTTCATAATTATTGCTCCTTTATAAATATTATGCATATTCATGGATAATAATCTAAGCCTTTTTTATCGTTTGCCATAATTACATATGCTCCGTCTACATCCCCTTCTCCCTGATCCGGAGGTTCAATTCTTTTTCTGCAAGTAACCGGGCTTCTAACAAAAAAAGAGGTTTCAGGTATACAAAAAACGAACACGAAAGCAACAGTCCAACAAATACAAGCACTGCTGACTATCTTTTTTCAACCAGATAGAGATATTCTTTAATATGAATATCTCGCTGTCGAAGATTCCTGCTGCCCCGGAACGTATTTATACATGCAGAAATTTTTCTGGCCGATTTCACTTTTATTTGACAGGTAGCATGAGTTTATTATTTCAGAGTATCTTTTCATGTCATTAACAAGAATCTTACTGGCATATTGCTTAAAATACCGTGCAACAATGCCGAACCCGGAAAAAACATCATAAAAAGATAATTTCTGCCTGCCTGAACGTAATTTTACAATACTAATACCTTCATTTATAAATGAAAGCAATTTTCTTTTATTCCCAGGATAAGTAATTATCTGTTCATTCAAATAGGCCGCATTTTCTATTATTTTACTCATAGCGTATGTCTTTATCCTATTGGAGTATACTCCGGTACGGTTTGTTTTTCTCAATCACTGTGCAATTTTTCCAGGAACACATTTAAAAACATCTCGATGGCTTTTCTGTCATAAAATCGATTTTCTTCATCTCGTATATTCAGGCGTTTAATTCCCCATGGCCCATCAGGAATATTTTCAAGATTCTGAATGCTGGCAATGGAATAGATAGAACGACTTAACAGAATAATAATAGGAGCTGAATTACCAGGGTAGAATTCTAAAAGAAGCATGTCTTTTATTTGCCCTGAATTAGTATAAATGATATCAAGTATTGTACCCATATGTCCTGAATTAGTTGTTGAATCTGCATCCATATTCCATACTTGATAAAACATATCCCCTGCCTGTACATCTTTGGTCTTTGTTACGGGGAGATAAAACTTTTTTGCATCTTTATAAAACTGACTTACTTTCGTGTATACTGAAAAACCATAAGAAAGCTGAGTAGCTCCCTGGGCACAATTTGGCAATTTGTTTACTACTTTACCAACCCCCTCTTTTAGCAGAAAATTGTACAGAGGATATCCCGATTTTTTTAGTGCTTCCAGTTGCTTCTGTTTTATCCGACGATATGGGATCCCGGTTTGAGCAAGCAGGGGGCCCTGGTTTATTTTCGAGAAATAATCGGCATCCAGTTTTTCGGGATCCATCCAGCATCCATCGGAGACAAACACCTCAAGAAGTTCAGCTGCTAAAATTGCATTTTGTTTATGCCTTTTTTTTAACAGCTGTACTGATTGCAGGGCTTGTCTAAAAAGCTTGTTCAATTCTTCTTTGTGCAGTATCCCTTCGGAATCCATTCCTTCGACAGACAGTAAATATTTTAACTGTTCCCCTGAAATTTCAGAGGAAAGGAATCTTCTCACTGTTGCAGGATTGTATATGTATAATGACGATTGGTCGTTGGCAATTGAAATCAGAATGTTTTCTAATTCCTCACTTCTATTTTTCGGGTTTTTTATCAGGAGTTTCCGGGATGCATATGTAGGGATAATGCAAAATTTTCCATTATCAAGATTAAATCTTTGTTCGACAAAAAGTGCCGACGCATTTTCTCTGCTCCTGATTCCTGCCGTAACATCATTATAGCTACAGAAAGTTTGAGGATTTTGTTCTTTTTTAGAGGACGAACAAGAACATATTGAAATAAAAAACATGGTGAACAGAAAAAGGGGAACAGGCCTTTTGAATTTCATTTTGCCTCCTGATAACATTCTTTTTTTCCATATTATAATGTACCGAATGGTTTTAGAAAGGAGCATAAAAATAAATATTGGGAATTTATAGTAAAAAATAGAACTATCTGGTGTTTCAAAAAGAAAACAAAGAACAAATTTCAACCATACAATCTATACCGTTCTTCAGATTATTTTTCCTGTTATTCGGAAAATGTCCTCAAAATTCTTCAAAAGTGCTGTTGACATTTAATAATTCCGATGTTACGGTGCGGCCATGATAGAAATAAAAATAAAAGAATCCTATGATTCGCTCGACAAAGTTCTTAATTATCTGAGTAAGGAAAGTGAGTATAAATGCAAAAAGGTTTATAATATCTGGGAAGCTGCGATAGGGGCTAAGACTGAAAAGTGCATTTTAATTAAAAAAAATGCTTTTATTGGTTTAAAAGCTGACTTCGTTAAGAAGAATGTACTTAAACTTAAGCCTGTGGTTCCACACAACATGCTAATAGCCTTTACTGTGGGTCGCGGAATTTTTCCTCCGATTGTCCGTGCAATACTTTCAGGTCCGCAAAATAAAATGCTAACTGAGGTAGCTGACGTTTTTGACAAAATTAAACAAAAGGGGAAATCGTGAGATTATTTTTAGTATTGTTTATTTTCCCCTTTTTTTTGTTTTCTCAGGACAATATTGAATGGGTTAAGACTGAGGGTGAGATAACAGAGATATCCAGCTTTAGAGCCGGTCGAACTCTTAGATGGCTTGCCCATGTTAAGTATAAAGTAGAAAATGGCGATGTCCTTGAAGGCTCTGTAGAGATAGTAAGACTTCCAATTATTGGAGGCCTGCAATCGGTTGGAGATGTAATTACATTATCGTATGCTAAAAACAACCCTGCAATTTTAAAAACTGTGGAAGGTTTATTTATTTTTAAATATGGCATGTATTTCTTAATTGCTGCAGGGATAGTTCTCTCTTTTAATGCAATGAGACGGAAGAAACCGAAGGGAACTGTAGACTCCGACAATGAACCGGGTTTGAACAGCTAACTGTTGTATCCTTTTTTCGAAGTCGTTGATTAAAAAAAACGCTCCGAACCATTTTTTTACCGGGCAACTATTATCTCAGACAGAGAAAGCTGAATCCAGCATCTTGACTTGAATGATAAATCCACCTATTCTCTTAACAATCGATGAACGAACAAACAGATGCAGAAAAACTTAAACATGCCGCCAGGATAGCCGCAAAAGGGGTTCTTGGTATAAAAAAGAAAGAAAAAGTTTTGATTATAACAAATCCTGTACATGATGCCTCTGAAATCTCAAAGGCTTTGTATGAAGCCGTACTGGGTTGCGAGGGGGCTCCTGTATTAATTTATCAGCCGGTCAAATCTCAATTTGATTACGCCGAAGAATCGGTAATTGGGGCGATGGAGGCGGAGCCGGATGTAGTTATCTCCATAAGCGTAAAAAAACTCGGTAAAGACAGGAAGGCAATATTGAAACCCTATAAATCGGGGGAATAAGTTATGACAGCACTCTTCATTACCTTTTACATGGCAAAAAAACCATAAGATCTTTCTGGTCTCCAGGAATCACAAAGGATATTTTTATAAGGACAATACCGCTGGATTATACAAGGCTAAAAAAAGAATGCCTCAGGGTAAAAGAACACCTCGATGGAGCAAAAGCTATTCATATTTTTAATAAAAAGGGCACCGATATAAAATTTAATATAGAAAAACGCAAAGCCCTGACGGATGACGGAGATTTTTCTCTGCCTGGCAGCGGGGGGAATTTGCCTGCGGGGGAAACTTTTATCTCACCGGAACCCGGAACGGGAAATGGCAAAATAGTTTTTGACGGAAGTCTCTCGCTTCATGACAGGGATGTAATTATCAAAGAACCTGTATGTGTGGATGTAGCAGGCGGATTTGCAAAAAAGATATACGGGGGTAAAGAAGCCGATCAGCTAAGAAAAACCCTTGAGTCTGCCTGTGAGAAAGCCATGGAAATCAAAAAAACAGGAAAGTTTTCAAAAAAAATGTGCGAAGCCTATGCAAAAAATACATACAACATCGGCGAGATAGGGATAGGCCTTAATCCTGAGGCGGGCATCGGGGGCAATCTTCTGGAAGATGAAAAAGCCTACAATACCTGCCATCTTGCAATAGGCTATAATTATGATGATGTCCCGGCATTAATACATCTGGACGGGTTGATAACAAAACCCTCAATTTTCATAATTTGTAAAAATGGGCAAAAAAAAGAACTCATGAGGGAAGGGGAAATCCTCTTCTAAAAAACCCTCCTAATAATCCAGCCTGGCAGGGATATACCTAATTGTTTCAATCCTGTTTCCGGAGACTTTTTCAATAATAAATTTTCCCTCTTTTGTTGTAATTTTGTCATTTTTAGAGGGGATTCTGTCAAAACATTCAACCAGATATCCCCCTATCGTTTTTGCCGTTTTCAAAGAGGGAAATTCAATATCAAATTGATCTCCGATTTGTAAAAGAGAGGTGTCTCCGGTTATTAGATAAACATCTTTTTTAATCTTTGCGATTTTCTCTTTCCTCGGACCAATTTCATTTTCATCGTACAATTCTCCGGTAATTTCCTCAATAATATCTTCCAGTGTAACAATTCCGGCAAGCCCCCCATACTCGTCTATTATGATCGCCATATTTAATTTTTCTTTCTTGAACTGGGATAAAAGCTCATTTAATTTCTTAGTCTGGGAAACAAAAATGGGGGGAAGCATAATGTCTTTCAGGGCTGTTGATTTACTGCTTTTTAGTCTGCTTTTTACAAGATCCTTTATAAGGACAATACCCTTGATAGATTCAGGATTTTTATCGTAAACAGGAATACGTGAATAGCCTTTTGTAATTATTTTTGAAACTACATTCTCAATTTTAGAATTCATCTCAAGACTGAAAACATTTGTTCTATGGGTCATAATTGTCTTTATTGTAATATCGTTCAGACGGAATATATTTTTTACCATCCGATTTTCGTAACTCTCCAGGATTCCCATTCCCTCGGCTATATTGATCATGTGAATGATATTCGGCAGTGATATCTGATGATTTCTTTCGGATCTAAAAAGGAGTATCATAAAAGAACTGATACCCCGAATAACACAAATTGCCGGTTTTAGGATAATTGATAAAAAATTCAGGACATAAGCAGTGTTAAGGCATATGAAATTATTGTAGACATATGCAAGGCGTTTAGGAGTAACCTCCGAGAAAATCAGGATTGTGAAGGTCAGTATTCCTGTCATAATACCTATAACATGACTTCCGAATAGTTCAATAGTTATCTGGGTAGCAATGGCAGAAGCCGATATATTTACAAGATTATTCCCAATTAATATGGTAATAAGAACCATATCAAGGCGTTTCAAGAGTTTTTTAACCATCTTACCACGTTTCCCCTTTCTTCTCGCCAGCTCCTGCGACTGGGGAATGGATAAAGATGTAAAGGCTGTTTCAACTCCCGAAAAGAAGGCCGACAAAAGTATTAGAAGACCCAGGGAAATAAATTGGAAAATCATTTTTAATTTCTCTCGAAAAGAGTATACATTGCCTATCCGGCAGCTTCAAGAAGATTACACCCCAATAATCCTTATTACGGAAATTTCCTGATAAAAATGAGGAATATTACAAGGGGTTTTCCGTAACACCCCTTATATGGGCTGATAATCCATATCCGCAGACTTAATTACCTTTGACATAACACCAATGTCCGTACGAAGCGTCCATCCGGCAGAATCCCAGAAAGCAATACCTTTTTTGTTGGTGTTGAAAATAAAAATATGACATTTTTGGATTCCCGAATCACCAAGAGCAGATAAACACCTCGTTACAAGACGGGAAGCTATCCCTTTGCCCCTGTAAGAAGGATGCACGGCGAGATGGTGAAGATACCCCCGTCTTCCGTCATGCCCCCCGAGTATGGATCCTATGATCCTGCCGTCCAATTCTGCTGTAAAACTCATTTCGGGGTTTCGTTCAAGGTATGCGTTAATATTTTCTCTTGAATCGGCTTCACTCAAACCAATTCCCTCGCACATTTTCCAGAGAGCAAGAAGATCCTCGTATAATCCGATTTCCAGTGCTGAGATTAGAATATCCATTTATCCATCCCGTGAAATTTTTATCTTTTACGCCATTTTACCAATTACCCTTTCGTATTATAGAGCCGCTCGATTTTGAAATCAAGCTGCAAATGAGTCGGGATCAAACCGAACTGGATATTGACCAAACAAACGCTATAATAAATACTGTTAGCGTCAAACAGGAAGAACATAAATGGAAAAGCAGATAAAAAAATCCAGGCTGAGGGGAACGGTTAAAATTCCCGCTTCCAAGTCGCATACGATAAGAGCCTTATTAATTGCCTCGCTGGCGGAAGGGAAAAGTATTATCAGAAATCCCCTGTTATCAGGAGACACCTATGCGTGCATAAATGCATGCCGATATTTTGGGGCGGAAATTGAAGAGAAAAATGAAAACCTCCATATAACGGGCCTCGGGGGCAAGCCCCTAACTCCTTCCAATATTATAGATGTAAATAATTCGGGAACCACTCTCTATCTTGCCGCCGGAGTAGCCGCTCTTTGTGAGGGAATAACTGTTTTTACGGGGGATCAGCAAATAAGATCCCGCCCGATACAGCCTCTTATCAAAAGCCTGAATGATCTTGGAGCAAGAGCAGAAACCTCAGGAACCGGCGGCAGGGCTCCCGTAATAATACGCGGGCCTCTAACAGGAGGAGAAACCTCCATAGAGTGTCCCACAAGTCAATACCTTTCTTCCCTTTTGCTTTGTACTCCCCTGGGAAAAACGAACTCCCGGATCATAGTCCCCCTTCTACACGAAAAGCCCTATGTCGAAATGACTCTCAAATGGCTTGATGAGCAGGATATTAAGTATTCCAATGAAAATTTCAAAAGCTTTGTAATTCCAGGAAATCAAAGCTATAAATCATTCTCTAAAACAATACCCGGTGATTTTTCTTCCGCTGCCTTTTTCCTCTGTGCCGCAGCTATAACCGGTTCTGAATTAACCCTCGAGGGACTTGATATGGAGGATTCTCAGGGGGATAAGGCCATTGTCGAAATACTTGGGAAAATGGGTTCCCCTATCTCAATTGTCGGCGACAAAATATTAATAGAACAGGATTCTGGAAGGGGTCTAACGGGATGTGATATCGATCTTAATTCGATACCCGATGCCCTGCCGGCACTGGCCGTCGCAGGCTGCTACGCAAAAGGGACTACCCGTCTCCTTAATGTTCCCCAGGCCAGACTAAAAGAAACCGACAGGATAGCCGTTATGAAAAGGGAGTTGACCAAAATGGGGGCGGTAATAAGAGAACTTCCCGACGGACTGGAAATTACCGGAGGGCAGTTAAAGGGAGCCGATGTCAATGGGCATTCTGATCACAGGGTAGTTATGGCACTGGCAATAGCGGGATTGAATTCAACAGGCAGGACAACTATAGACTCAACAGAAGCTGTGGATATTACTTTCCCCGGATTTTTTAACCTTCTTGAGGAAATTTCATACCAGGAAAAAAGCAGCAATTGTTGGGATTAATCTATGCCAAATGGCACTTTTTGATAGCGAACCTAAAATTTATTTATGCAAAACCCTTCAGGCACTTGTACTGTTTGATGAAAAATTATAAATTTTCCAAATTGAAATTTTGCTGCTATTTGAGGAATCTACTTTTGTGTGGTAGATTCGCGAGGTATAGACAGCTATCAAAAATAAATATAGGAATTTTAGTATACGGGAGATGCATGAAATGAAAACAAAGAAGATGTTAATTATCTTGAGTTTTTTGATGATTTTTTCGGGGTACTCTCTGTTGATGGCACGCCCCCCCGCCCCCGTCCCAACAGGGACTACACCAACGCTATATGGCGGAGAGTGTCTGGATCCGGGAACTATGGTTATCGGGGCTACAGCAGGATATCCCAAAACCAGTTTTAACCTTTACTGGGGGATTGGGAAAAATTTCGATTTTGGTTTACAAACTGGGTTTACCTATAATGCGGGACTCGGCGGAAACAGACAGTGGATTGGACTTGATGTACATCTGCCTTTAAGGTGGACATTGTTTAGAAAGGCAAGGGTAGCAGGTGGTTTGAGGGTTTCCCCCTACTTTATGATAGGAGACGGACGCCCCTCTGTGAGTTGCGGAGCCGATGTAGGATTTTTAATTGATATTGCCCTGCCTAAAATTTTTAAAATCATCGTGGGGCCGGAAGTTAGAAGCGGTTTTGCCACTTTGGGCGGTACAGATATAGCCGGTTACGATGGGGGAGCGTGGGTCAATTTCGGTATTGAGACATTGTTGGCTAAAAGATTCTTTCTGGGTGTAGTTCTTCACGGCGGTGCGTTGTGGGGTACAGGGGGTCTCGGCCTGCAGGGTGTCTTTAGAACCAACCTGGTCTTTGGTGCCAGACTGTAGAATTTACTCCGGGCGGCGGAACCGCGCCTCCTGTCCTTTCCAGATTGCTGGAAAAAGGGTTGGAGGCGGGTCTGCTTGTTTCTGATTTGCTGTGCTAAAATAAACGGAATTAGCTGAAAACTTTCTTCAGCAAGTCCGTAATCCTGGCAGCAGGATCCTTTCTTATTTTCTTTTCTTCCCTTGCAATCATGTAGAAAAGGCCGTCAAGTGCTTTATTTGTTACATACTTTTCAATATCACAGCTTTTCTTTTTTACAAAAGGGATGGAGTTGTATTTACCAATAAGGAATTTGTATATTCTCGTAACCCCGACTTTATCCATAGCCCGTTTTATAATCGGATAAAAAATGGAGTACAATCTCAGACGTGTAGTTTCTTCAAAATAACGTGTTGCGGAATCATCTTCTCCCCTGAGTATATCCACCGCTTTTTTTATTGTCATCTGCTTTACAGAATCAACAAAAATATCCACCGCTTCGGGAGCAGCTTTTTCTGCAGCCCTGTTCATGGATTCAACAAATTCATTCACCTTCTTCTTAAAGCCTATGAGAATTAATTTTTCTCCCACACTCTTCAGTTCAGGGGGAAGGGGTATCTTTATCTCGGGTGTTTTAAAATAACCGTTTTTCTTGCTGACACGGGAAACAGCTTTTTTTGTGCCTATTTCAAGAGCCTCTTTCAAACCTGCAATTATTGTTTTTTCGTCAAGTCCCGCCCCTGAACCATTTGAAGTAAGATCTTTGACAAAGTCTTTAAAAGGATTTCCAAAAGCAACTGAAGAAAGAAAAACTAAAGCGGCCATAGATAAAAAATATTTTTTCAAAATATAACTCCCTCTGTTTTTTATAAGACCCCGGATGCGCCCTGTCTTTGCTAAAAGAAGGATCCGGCATCAAATTACTCAACAATTCTATACCAATGATAAGTATTAATCCATATTTTTTTACTTTCTGCTTTTCTCTATTTTTCCGTGGATTTTATCAGGATAAAATCTGTGTAAAAAAAAAGGCCTGCCCGGGGGAAACGGGCAGGCTAAGAATATTTTAGGAGGATCCTATCTTATTACCAGTTTGGCATTTGATTCGGAAGTAATGTCATTTCCTTCTGAATCAACAATCTTTATTTCAAAGTATGTTGACCAGAAAGAATAGTCGTTTTCTGCTGTATCAAGAGCAGAATCCTGTTCATCAACTCCAACTGTAAATGTAGAGGCGTTTCTTACTCTCCAGTTGTATTCTTTTACAGGGTCTCCCGAAGAAAGCCACCTTTGATAATAAACCTCATTCAAATGCCCTTCTACGTTATACACTCCGTGGGCTGTCAAAAGGACGTTTGCCCCTGCTTCTACATCAACTACCTTGATATAGATTTTAAAGGGATTTTCACCAAACAACCAGCCGAACAAGGCTCTTCCTTCATGCAAATTATCGAGAACTGGATAAGTCCCTTTTCCGCACATGGTTACACCGGCAAATATTGATTCATTTTCACCAAGATTATCCTCAGTAAGCATCACTGTTGCGGTATACTCATGACCGTTTACGGAAAGGGTTATTGTATAAACCAGCTCAACATTTAATGGATTATCAGGAAGGAAAGTGATATGACCGTTCGCAGCATCAACACTCAGTGATCCTGTAATCTCATTTCCATGGTTGTCCTTTAGCGATACTACGACTCCGCTCTTCAAAACCCATGCGTTGTTTTCAAACACCGTTAGCTGAACATTTTCGCCGTTAATCTGCAGATTTCCGCTTGCATCAACATTAACAATAATATTCCCATTTTCTACCTTGATACTGTCTGTATTTGAGATACCATCTCCGAGACCATTTCCACCTGTTTCATTGATGATTTCACTGCTCCCTGCAGAACCTCCCACAGGATCCGAACAACCGCCAAGAAATGCGAAAAAAAGTACCGCTGTTGTAAGAAGTATCCATATATTCTTTTTCATTTTGTCCTCCTGAAAGGTTTTTCCCTTTCCATACATACTTATGCAAGTAGCGTGCCAGGTTGGCGGAAAAGCTAACTGTCTATGTTGTAAAGAGTTATGCTGTTTTGTTGCGGGTCTTCCGTGAAGAGTTTATGCAAAATGCATAGAGGGTTGAATAATTATGTATTTTGCATGGAGATGTGGGGATAATTGTGTGTGTTTTGTGGTTTTCGTGCCGCTCTGGCGGGGAAAATTAGTCTACAGGGTAAACAGTATCCAGAAATGGAAAGCTTGCAAAATAGCATTGTATTACAGTA
>CAZEKV010000008.1:0-28870 GCA_964512945.1 uncultured Spirochaetales bacterium
CAATACGGAAGCAAACGAAATATAGGAGAGAAAATAGAAACCGGTGATATAAAAAAGGCCGGGGAGGGTCTTATAAAAGTAAAAGAAGCTCTCGCTTCAAATAAATTCGATGTTATCATCCTTGATGAAATAAATATTGCCGCTTTTTTAAAACTTGTAAAAATCGAAGACATTCTCGACTTAATGAAAAATAAACCCGAAAACCTGGAACTTGTCCTTACCGGAAGATACGCCGACAGAAGAATAATTGAGGCCGCCGATCTGGTAACGGAGATGTCAGCACTAAAGCATTATTATTCTAAGGGAATCATGGCAAGAATCGGGATAGAAAGATGAACCCCTGTGGAATTGTCATTGCCGGAACCGGAAGCGGTACGGGTAAAACGACCATCACAATGGGGATAATCCTGGCTCTGAAAAAAAGAGGATTGAAAATTCAGCCATATAAATCAGGTCCCGATTATATTGATCCCGGTTTCCATTCTTTTGCATCGGGAAATAATTGCCGTAATCTTGATTCAATGCTTCTTTCAGAAAGTAAAATCAAAGAACTCTATTTAAAACACTCCAGGGGTTCCGATATTTCTTTGATAGAAGGGGTAATGGGCCTATTCGATGGTGCTTTCTCGGAAAAGGAAAGGGGGAGTACAGCACATCTTTCAAGGATTCTAAAGCTCCCTGTGATTGTTGTCATAAATGCAAAAGCCATGGCACAAAGTGCCGGTGCCATAGCCCTTGGATTCAAGGAATTCGATAGGGATGTCCGGATAGCCGGATTTATTCTTAACAGGATAGGGAGCAAAAGACATTACAAGATTGTCAGGGATTCGATAGAAAAAGCAACAGGTTCGCCCGTACTGGGATATCTCCCCGGACTGAAACTCAAAATACCTGAACGCCATCTGGGATTAACACCCAGCTGGGAAAATAGTATCTCTGATGATTTTATACACGAACTTAGACTTAACACAGAAAAGCATATTGATACCGATAGAATTCTGGAAATAGCAAAGAAAGCAGGTAAACTGGACAATCTAAAAAAAACTATTTTTGTAAGACCGAAAAAAACGATAAAAATCAAAATCGCTTATGCCTGTGATAAGGCATTTTCCTTTTATTACAGTGACAATCTGGATATACTCGAATACAACGGGGCTGAACTTTATCCCTGCAGTCCAATGGAAGATAAAAAAATTCCGGAAAATGTTGACGGGTTATACATAGGGGGAGGTTTCCCCGAGTTATATGCCGAAAAATTATCCTCCAACAAATCGTTTTTTAACGATATTAATGAAAAAGTAAAACACGGAATGCCTGTATACGCAGAATGCGGAGGGCTTATTTATCTAACCCGCAGGCTGAAAACCCTCGAGGGCAGAGATTACCCTATGGCAGGCTTACTCCCTGGAAGAGCTGTTATGAGAAACCATCTAAAAACTATGGGATATTGTGAAATAAAACAGACAAAAGATACTGTAATTGGAAAAAAAGATGATAGAATAAAGGGACACATCTTCCACTGGTCCGAGGTTGAAGATATTCCTGACGGTTACAATTATGCCTTCAGGGTAAAAAAAGGCGATAAAATAATGTATGACGGATTGACAGTAAACAATCTCCTTGCAAGTTATATCCATATACATTTTGCGACAGACATAAATATAGCCCGGAATTTTATAAGGAAATGCCATGAATACAATTCTAAGAAATCCTGATGAAATATATAAAAAAAGTTTTGCAATAATTGAAGAAGCCTTCAGAGATCTGAGCGATTCCATTGATGTAAAGGAAATAAAAAAACGCGCTGCCCATGCAACGGCGGATATTGAGTACGGTAAGGGAATAATTCTGCATCCCGATGCGGTTTCGATGGGGGTAAATGCCATAAGAAATGGAAACCTGATTTTTACGGATGTCAGAATGGTTAAAGCAGGAATCAGGGATACAGCAGAAAAAAGATTCGGTTGTAAAATTAAATGCTATCTTTATGACAGGGATGTTGCCGAAACTGCAAAAAAAGAAAGGGTTACAAAATCAATAATAGCAATAAGAAAAGCCTCAAAGATACTAAATGGAGCAGTTGTTGCTGTTGGAAATGCCCCGACAGCCCTCTTTGAACTTTGCAGGTTGATCGAAGAAGAGGACATAAAACCTGCTCTTGTTGTGGGAATACCTGTGGGCTTTGTGGGGGCAGCCGAATCAAAAGAAGAACTAATGAAATCCGGTATCCCCTATATTTCGAACAAAGGGAACAGGGGGGGGAGTTCCACGGCAGCAGCTATTGTAAACGGACTCGTATACCTTGCAACACTGCCTACATCAAAAAATAATGGATCGGTATAACAAAGCATAATGAATATGCAGAATCAAAAGGAATTAAGGAAGGGATACACAACAGGAACCTGTGCCCAGGCCGCCTCGAAGGCCGCCGCATTGATGCTTACCGAAAACAGAATAATCAACAGTATTGAGGTACTCCTCCCCTGCGGGAAAACCCTTGATATATCGGTTGATAATCAGAAAATATCCGAAAATTATGCAATCTGTTCGGTTGTAAAGGATTCAGGTGATGATAATGACATAACCCATGGGATAAAAATATTCTCCAGGGTTAAATTTACAAAAAACAAAGATATTGTGGTATTGGGGGGAGAGGGTGTAGGAAGGGTAACAAAGCCCGGTCTCGCTGTTAAAACGGGACGGCCGGCCATAAACCCCGTTCCAGAGAGGATGATCATAAGGGATCTACAGGAATTTAAACCCCGCAACAGGGGATTTGAGGTAACAATATCAATCCCTGGAGGCAGGGAAATAGCAAAAAAAACCTGGAATCCCGATCTGGGCATACTGGACGGATTATCGATAATAGGAACAACCGGAATAGTTGAGCCAAAGTCAAAAGAAGCATATAAAAAATCAATCTCTTTGCGGATAAATATCGCCTCGAATCAGAACAGAAAAACGGCCTTTATTACTCCCGGATATGTGGGCGAAAAAGTTTTTAAAGAAGTTTTTGATATTTCCAGTAGTGAAATAATAAAATTTGGAGATCACGCAGGATACTGCATAACAGAGTGTTCAAAAAAGGATTTCAGAGAAATAATACTTGTCGGGCATATAGGGAAAATCTCAAAGATATCCGCCGGTATTTTCAACACACATTACAGGACCGGAGACGCAAGGCTCGAAACAGTGGCCGCATGGGCTGCCGCATGCGGAGCTGATCAAAAAACCGTAAATGAGTTACTGGATCTCAAACTTGCCGAAGAATCTGTTAAAATTCTTGAAAAAAAGGGTTTAACAAAAGCCTTTGATAAAATCGCCGAAAGGGCTGTCAGGCGCCTGGAGAAAATGATAGACAATAGATCATGTATTAGAGTCTACATAGCAGCCCTCGATGGAAAAATAGTGGGGAAATACCCCACCTCTCCTGAAAACAGGATTCATTAGAATATTTTCCACCCCCTGCACCGAAAACCCGGAATTCCGTCATCCATCTAAAATCCCCAATTCTATCTATTCAAAACCCCTATTTTCTGGTATTAGTATCTCATGGAGAAAGTATCGCTTTCATTAAAAAAGTGTTTAAATCGTATAAAAGAAAAGAAAATTATTAATATCAAAGATCTTTATGAAGCAAAGAAACTAAATCAAAAAAATATGGAATCGCTAAAAACACTGAAACAACTGGCATCTGAATATCACCCCTCACATGCAGTCTATATTTCAGTCCAGAATCTTGTCTCGGTCCTTGGGGAATTCTTTACTACTTTTAATGAGTTTAATGAATTATCTGCTAAATACAAAAAAGCAGAAGAGATGTATCTTCCTGGATATCCCCCAACAAGTCCTGTAACAAAATCATTTTTCACCTGTTGGGCATTCTTTGATTTACAATTTGGGATCAATAAAGAGACAATAGGAAGCTGTGTTATTGATTTAAAGGATATCCTTCAAATTGACAGCGAAACACTTGAATTAATCGAAAACCTCACATTATCAAGACCGGGCATCTACATACATAAAGGCTGCAGGAGTGACGGGAGCATAAACCTTTATGAAATATTTACAAATAAAGAATACAGATGTTATTCGACAACCACCTACAGGGGAAAAGACGGTGAAATATGGCTTGTTCGCCTTGCGCCTCCCCCTTTTAATATAAACGATTTATATATCACAATTACAACTCCATATGTTATCTCCGGTTCAAATCAGAAAGACTGGGAGGATTATTTTAGCAAAACAATACTAAAAACAAAAAAAAATCCTCCAATTGTTAAATACAGTGAATTTATGAAATACGGTCCCGTCCAGGGCTACTGGAATAAATATATATCTCTGGCCTACAACGACTATGCTGATAATGTAATCTATCTTGAGGGTCTTCCCGGGGAAACCGGGGGTTCTCCCCATTCTTCTCCCGGGATGGATATAAATTCATCTGCAGCCGGAGCAAAAGAAGAAAACACTAAAACCTGGAAAAATTAATATATTCTATGAAGGTCTGCCTGTGGAAAAAAAAATGATCAACCAACACCCCCAAATATCGAACAGTTCGATCCTTGAGAGTATTTCCGACGGGGTTTTTACAGTGGATCTCAAATGGAAAATAAATTCATTTAACAGGGCAGCCGAAGAGATTACAGGGATCTCACGTAAAGACGCTATGGGGAAACTATGCTCGGAAGTATTTAAATCGAGTATGTGCGAAACGGAATGTGCATTAAGACAAACCCTCAAAAGCGGAAAACCAATAATCAATAAATTGGGCTATATAATAGATGCCGCAGGCTCCCGTATCCCTGTCTCCGTATCAACAGCTGTTCTGAGAGATAAAGAAGGGAAAATCATCGGGGGTGCTGAAACCTTCCGTGATCTCAGTGAAATTGAAACCTTGAGAAAGGAGCTGAAACGCAGCTACAAAATGGGAGATATTATAAGCCACAGCCCTGCCATGCGTCCAATCCTGGATCTTGTACCGGCTGTCTCTTCAAGTTCAAGTACCATCCTGATCCAGGGAGAAACCGGAACCGGGAAGGAAATACTGGCAAGAACAATCCACAATATGAGCCGCTCTTCCGGGGAGAATTTTATCTCATTAAACTGCGGAGCCCTGCCTGATTCGCTCCTCGAATCAGAGCTGTTCGGGTATAAAAGGGGTGCCTTCACGGGTGCAGACAGGGATAAACCGGGACGTTTTGCCCTGGCCGAAAATGGAACCCTGTTTCTTGACGAGATAGGCGAGATAAGTCCGGCTTTACAGGTAAGGCTGTTACGGGTTCTTCAGGAGCATACATACGAACCTCTCGGAGGAACAAAGACAGAAACAACGAATGCGAGAATTATCGCCGCCACCAACCGCAATCTGGCAGAGATGGTAAGAGAAGGGACCTTCAGACAGGATCTGTTTTATCGGATAAATATCATTATTCTGGAACTCCCCCCCCTGAGAGACCGCATTGAGGATCTTCCTCTGCTAACAGATCACTTTATACAAAAATTCAACCACCTTCAAAACAGGGCTGTGAAGGGATTATCCCTCGATGCTTACTCCCTCTTGTCATCCTATAAATGGCCGGGAAACATCAGGGAACTGGAGAATATAATTGAACGGGCATTTATCCTTTGCAGATCCGACGAGATAGGGATTGAACATCTCCCGCCAAATCTAACAGGGGCTCACCCCTTAAAACCAAATTCCAGTTCGATACAAACAGTCCGAAGTACCGCCGAAAAACAATCAATAATAGAAGTCCTGAAAAAGAATAACTATAACATTCCGGCATCGGCCGTTGAACTCAAAATCCATAAAACAACCCTTTACCGTAAAATGAAGGCACTTAAGATTTACGGGAAAAGGCTGTAAAATAGTAGCATAACTGCTACTGCCTCCCGGGACCGAGTAGCATTATTGCAACTTATTTATTTTATCAGAAAAATTCTCCTCCCCTATCTCTATACAACCAGGAGAGTTACTAAAACATCCTGAAATCTCTGTTCCTGGCATACTACTTGCAATGAAAGAGGATAGACAACAACTGTCCAGGAAGCGTTATGAAGGAGAGGAATATGACCGGATTATTTTCAGAGTGGAATAACCGGATTGCTCCGGTTTTTGATTCCGGGGTAAATGGTTTACTGATAAAAACCAACGGAAAAAAATTAATCTCCCGGGAAAAATTAAAGCTTCCATGTAGTTCATTTATCGGAAAAGTTTTGTTTCTAAAAAACATAAAAGTTGATGAACTGATATGCGGTGCAATTTCAGCGAGGATTCAGTATGCAATCGAATCGCATAATATAATCATCTATCCATTTGTTTGCGGTGAAATTAACAAAATAATAGAATTATGGATGGATAATGAACTGGAGAATAAGACATATTCAATGCCCGGATGTAATTCTGAAAAACATTCGGAATACTGCAGGGGCAGGAATAGGTGTAGAAGAATGTATGGTAGGAATTAAAACCGAAAGAAAAAATTTAAGGGGGTTTATTATGCCAGGAAGAGACGGAAGCGGGCCTGCAGGAGAAGGGGCCATGACAGGGAGAGGTGCCGGGTTTTGTGCGGGAAATGCCGGATTCGGATACGGAAGATATTTCCGGCGGGGCAGGAGGGGGGAAAACGGATTCCCCGGCGTGCCGGGAAGAAACAGGGGTTTCTTTAGAAGAAGTTTTCCTGTGCAGAACTTCGAGGTTAATAGGGAAATGCTTCTGGAAGATGAAAAAATTCTCCAGCAGGAACTGGAAAATACACGGAAACGACTCGCAGAATTTAAAGAATCGGATTCGGGTGAGTAAGTTACAGTACAACAACCCTGGAAGCGGCGATTTTTTGTTTCAGGATTAGTCCTGAAAAATATAACTGTCAGAAAGATTTTTCTGACAGGAGCCCTTCCAGGTCAAATCCGGCCTGATATGGAGTAAGTTTCAGGGGAATTTTTGATAAAAGAATATTTTACAATCTAACAAACTGTTAAACAGGGGGAATTATATATGAAAATAGCCGTGCCAACAACAGGATCGGATCTCGATGCAACAATGGATGCCCGCTTCGGGAGAGCCTCAAAGTTCATAATCTTCGATGACGAAACAAAAGAATTTGAAATAACGGATAATATGAAGAATCTCAACGCAGCCCAGGGAGCTGGAATTCAAACCGCGCAAAATATTGCCGACACTGGATCCCAGGTTGTAATCACCGGACACTGCGGCCCCAAAGCCTACAAGGCTTTAAAGGCAGCGGGAATAAAGATATTTTCTTCAAAACCCGAGGCGGTCAGAGAAGTGCTGGGATTATATTTTGAGGGATCGCTGAAAGAAATATCGGCTCCCGATGTTGAGGGGCATTGGTAGAAATGATAATAGCAATTGCTTCGGGAAAAGGGGGAACGGGAAAAACAACTGTTGCAGTCTCTCTGGCAATGGCAGTAGAAACTCCTGTTACATATCTTGATTGTGATGTCGAGGAACCGAACGGACAGATATTTATAAAACCTCACCTCCATAAAAAAGAGCCCGTAAATATCCTTGTTCCCGAGGTTGATAAATCACTCTGCAATGGCTGCGGAGAATGTTCAAAATTCTGCCAGTTTAACGCAATTATAAGCCTCGGGGGAACAGAGGCAATTGTCTTTGCTGATTTATGCCATAGCTGCGGAGGGTGCAAAATAATCTGCCCCTGTAATGCAATTAAGGAGACTGAAACAGAAATAGGACATGTCGAAATTGGCAAAAAAGATAATATCCATTTTGTACACGGTAAACTTGATATCTCAAAATCCATGTCCCCGCCGGTAATACGGGCAGTAAAGTCCTGGATAGAAAAGGACAGGTTGACAATTATCGACTGCCCACCCGGCACAGCCTGTCCCATGGTAACTGCCGTGTCAGGGGCTGATTACACGCTCCTCGTTACAGAGCCGACCCCATTCGGACTCAACGATCTTAAAATAGCTGTAGAAACCCTCAGGCTGCTTAACATCCCCTTTGGTGTAGTCCTGAACCGATTCGATGCCGGGGATGACCGTATAATCAAATACTGTGGCGATGAAAATATTAAAATAATCATGAAAATTCCGGACAAAAAGCGAATAGCGGAATCTTATTCCAGAGGAGAATCCCTTCTCACTTCCATTCCTTCAGTTAAGAAAAATCTGTTAGATATAATCACGATTGCCGGAAAGGAAATAGAGAATTTTAATCAGGGGAAAAAATGAAAGAAATTGTAATAATAAGCGGAAAGGGAGGAACAGGAAAAACCAGCATAACGGCATCATTTGCAGCATTTGGCGGCAATATCGTACTGGCGGATTGTGATGTTGATGCGGCGGACCTTCATCTCCTTCTCCGCCCTGAAATAAAAGAGCAGCATAGATTTTTCAGCGGAAACGAGGCGGTTATTGATAACGAAAAATGCTCAGGCTGCGGGAAGTGCCATTCTCTATGCCGGTTTGGTGCGGTTAAATACAACAAAAAAACCGCAAGTTTTGAAATTGATTCCACTCTATGCGAGGGCTGCGGGGTTTGTTTCAGATTCTGCCCGGAAAAGGCAATAAGCTTCCCTGAGAGGGACTGCGGAAACTGGTTTCATTCGACAACCCGTTTTGGGGAAATGATTCATGCCCGTCTGGGAATCGGTGCGGAAAATTCCGGAAAACTTGTATCACAGGTGCGTAATGCAGCGAGGGAAACCGCATCCGGGATTTCGGCCGATATAATTCTTATCGACGGTCCCCCGGGAACAGGATGTCCTGTCATTGCCTCCATAACCGGAGCCGATGGGGTTATAATCATCACGGAGCCCACCCTGTCCGGTAAACACGATCTAATGCGTGTAATGAAACTGGTAAATCATTTTGGAATACCGGCATTCGTCTGCGTAAACAAGTGGGATATCAATCCCGAAATATCATCTCAGATTGAAGATGATGCTGTGAAAAGCGGGGCTGTTTTCTCAGGGAAAATCCCCTATGATGATAAAATGATCCCATCGCAGATATCGGAGCAAAGCCTTGTAGAATACGATCCATTCTCAAAAACTTCGCTCATTCTAAAAGAGATATGGAATAGAATTCTTGATTTGATATCGGAAAACTCCGATGGAAAATAAATTGGATAGTACAGAATCGGAAAAAATTAAACTAACAGGAGAATAAAATGAAAATTGCAATTCCAGTTGCCGACGGAAAACTCTGTGCCCATTTCGGCCATTGCGAGACCTTCGCAATAATTGATGTTGATGAAGAAAAAAAAACAATCACGGCGGCTGCGGAGACTGTCCCCCCACCCCATGAACCGGGGGTACTGCCGAAATGGCTGGGAGAACAGAAAGCTGACATGATCATTGCCGGAGGTATGGGCCAGAGGGCAAAAACCCTGTTCGAACAGCAGAACATCAGGGTTGTTACAGGGGCTCCTGCTGATAGTCCTGAGAATATTGTAAGATCCTTTCTCAACGGCAGTCTTAAACAGGGTGAAAATACCTGCGATCATTAGATCCCGGATATCTGCCGGATCCCCTCTGTAATACCCGGGGATCCGGACTTCCCCTATCAGTAAAAAGCCTCAGGTATCCAATAGACAACAGGAGCCTTTAACAGTATAATCCAGCAGATTATGAATTTTATAGAAAGATTACAACAAGGTATAGTGGTTTTTGACGGGGCTATGGGAACCCAGATACAGGCATTGAATCCCTCAATAGAAGAATGGAAAGATAGAGAGGGATGTCTCGAAATCCTTAATCTCAGCGTTCCTGATAAAATACAGCACATTCATGAAAGATATCTGGAGGCAGGAGCAGATGTCATTGAGACAAATACCTTCGGGGGAAGTGAATCGGTTCTCGATGAATTCGACCTGGGTGCCAGTGTCAGAGAAATAAACAGAACCGCTGTTGAGATTGCAAGAAAAGCAGTTGATAAATACAAGCATATTAAGCCCCGGTTTATAGCGGGTTCAATAGGACCGGGAACAAAACTGCCGATCCTTGGACAAATAGATTTTGATACTCTTTTTGATTCCTATTCAAAGCAAATAGAGGGTCTTATGGAAGGTGGAGCAGACCTTCTTGTGATTGAAACCTGTCAGGATCTTCTACAAATAAAATCCGTTATCATTGCCGCAAATGATGTTTTTACCAGACTCAAGAAACGAATACCGGTCATTGTCTCCATAACTGTCGAAACCAACGGAACATTGCTAACGGGATCATCTATCGATGCCGTGATAACAGCTCTAAAACCATTCAATATTACAGCCCTTGGGATGAACTGTGCCACAGGGCCCGAACAGATGGCTCCATATCTCCATCAAATCTGCAAAGAATTCGAAGGGCCTGTTCTATGTCAGCCAAATGCGGGACTCCCGGAGAATATAAATGGAAAACTTGTCTATACACTGCCCGTTGAGGAGTTTGTTTCAACTGTAAAATCGTATGTAACTGAGTATGGTGTGGGGATTGTCGGGGGCTGCTGCGGAACCTCTCCCGCCTTTACTTCAGGGCTTAACACCATGATAGAAAAAAACAGTGTAAAGAAAAGAACCTCTTTCACCATCAAACCCTCTGTTTCCTCAATCTTTAGTTCGAAAAGCATAAAGCAAACTCCCCCTCCCTTCTTTGTGGGAGAAAGAACCAATACAAATGGGAGTAAAAGATTCAAAAATCTCCTGCTGGAGGAAAATTGGGATAGAATGATGGACATTGCAAGGGGTCAGCAGCTCTCGGGATCCCACGGTCTTGATATATGTGTGGCCTATAGCGGAAGGGATGAAGAAAGGGATATGAAGAAATTTCTCAAACAGGCTGTTACTCAGATTGATCTTCCATTTTTCATAGATTCAACAAACGAAAAAGTAATTGAAGTGGCTCTGAAACTCTACGGGGGAAGAGGGGTAATAAATTCGATAAACCTGGAAAATGGAGAAGAACATGCCTCAAAAATATGCAAAATCGCAAAAAAATACGGAGCAGCTCTCATAGCCCTGACAATCGATGAAGATGGAATGGCTCATAGTGTGGAAAAAAAAGTCGAAATTGCAAAGAGAATCTACAAAATTGCCGTCGATGAAAATAAACTGAAACCCGAAGATCTCATATTTGACACCCTGACCTTTACCCTTGGAAGCGGGGATGAATCCCTGAAAACTGCGGCCATTAACACCCTGAAAGGCATTGAAGAGGTAAAAAAAGCATTGCCCGGAATTAATACAATCCTCGGACTCAGCAATATCTCCTTTGGACTGTCTCCCGATTCAAGAGAAGTTTTGAATGCCGTATTTCTGGCCGAGGCTGTAAAGTCGGGTCTCGACATGGCAATAATAAACACAAAGAAGATAATCCCTCTCTTTAAAATTGAAAAGGAAAGTCTCAAATACGCCCTGAATTTGATCTACAATCGCGGGGAAGGAAATCCCCTTTTTGATTATATAAAGCATTTCGAGAAAAACAAACAAGCGAAAACAGTTTCGGGAGTCAGGAAAAAAGAGTATTCACTTCCCGAAAAAATAACACAAAAAATTATTCAGGGGAGTAAATCCGATCTGGAAGACCTGCTGAAGGAAATGCTGAAATCCATGGAGGCTCTCGATATTATAAATTCCTTGCTGATTTCCGGGATGAAAACCGTGGGTGATTTATTTGGAAAAGGAGAAATGCAGCTTCCCTTTGTACTTCAATCGGCTGAGGTAATGAAATCCGCCGTTGAAATATTAAAACCCCACATGAAAGACTCAAAAGAGGAAGATAAAACCTCTATACTCCTCGCAACCGTAAGGGGAGATGTCCACGATATCGGGAAAAATCTTGTTGATATAATTTTGAGCAACAACGGATACAAGGTCTATAATATTGGAATTAAATGCGATATAACCGAAATTCTAAAACATGCGGAAGAACTAAAGGTCAATGCCATTGGAATGAGCGGTCTACTTGTTAAATCAACGGTGATAATGAAAGAAAACCTCGAAGATATGAAAAACAGAAATATAGACATCCCTGTACTGCTGGGGGGTGCTGCCCTGACAAAAGATTACGTAAAAGAAATATGCGATCCGATTATTGAGGCTCCTGTTTTTTATTGTGCTGATGCCTTTGATGGACTTAATGCCATGGAAAAAGTGAAAGATTATCATAATGAAAGATCAAACTGAAAAAGATTTGACCCCTCCTTTCTGGGGGAGCCGCGTTATACAAAAAATTGGGGCAAACAGCCTGTTTGAAAATATAAGGGAAAATGTTCTTTTTCAGGGAAGGTGGCAATATACAAAGGGTTCGCTGTCCGACGAAGAATACGAAAAAATGCTGGACAGAGAAATACGCCCGGAATACAGCCTGCTAAAGGAAAAAATTGTAAAAGAGAACCTGTTTGAACCCTCTATTATTTACGGATTTTTTCAATGCAACAGCGATAACAAAAATATTATCATTTTTGAAAAAGATTCCAGTAAAGAAATAATGTCTTTTAGTTTTCCTGTAGAAAAAAAATCTCCATACAGATCAATTCCCGGCTACATCCTCCCCCTATCGTCGGGGAAAAGAGATGTTATGGCATTTCAAATAGTTACTATCGGAAATAGAATAAATGATGAATTAAAAAAGATTTACGCCAATAACTCTTTTAAAAGATACTTTCTTCTCCACGGTCTGAGTGTAGAATCTACAGAGGCACTGGCAGACATATGCAACAGCAGGATAAAAAAAGATATGAATATATCAACAGGCCTCCGCTATTCCTTTGGTTTCCCTTCATGTCCGGATATAACCGAAAATGTGAAAATCTATAATTTGCTGGATGGAAAAAGGATTGGTATTAGCCTGACAGAAGAGGGGCAGATGGTTCCGGAGCAGTCCACCTCCGCATTTATTATATTTAATCCCCTCGCAAAATACTTTAAGATATAATACACTTATCATTACGGAGTGTCCCATGGAAAATAGAGATCGGATACCCTCAATGAAGCAGGAGAAACGCTAAGGAATCTTGGCTTACACGAAAAACTTATGGATGAAAGAATAAAAAAGATAAAACAGGCATCATGGGGGGCAATTACAGGAAACGGCTTACTTGCCATATTAAAAATTATTGTCGGGCTTTTCTCCGGGAGTATGGCAGTAATAGGTGACGGAATCGACTCCATAACGGACATATTCACATCCCTGATAACCCTTATAACTGCAGGAATAATATCCCGCCCCCCCGATGCCGAACACCCCTACGGACATCAAAGAGCTGAAACAATAGCCGCCAAAGTTATTTCATTTATTATTTTCTTTGCCGGCACACAGCTCTTTTTTACATCAATAATGAGGATTATAAACAATGATACTGCAAGATTGAATTCCATCCCTGCCATTGCAGTTACCATAATATCCATTGCAGGAAAAATATTCCTCGCATTATTCCAATCCTGCACCGGTAAAAAAATTGACAGCCCCATGCTTATCGCAAATGGGAAAAATATGCAGGGGGACATCTTTTTATCGGGAGGTGTTCTTATTGGGCTCTCGCTAACATGGCTGTTCAATCTTGCGATCCTTGATCTGGTCGTTGCCCTGGTGGTAAGTCTATGGATAATGAAATCAGGTTTGTCTATTTTTATGGAAACAAGCATGGAGTTAATGGATGGGATCAAAGATCACTCTATTTACAAAGACATATTTGAAATTGTAGAAACTATTCCCGGGGCGAACAATCCCCACCGTACCAGAGTGAGAAAACTATCTACTCTGTACATAATCGATATGGATATAGAGGTAGATGGAAAACTTTCCGTCCTTGAGGCTCATAAAATATGTGAGGTAGTCGAAACCGAAATAAAGAAGAAGATAAAAAACATATACGATATAATGGTTCATGTCGAGCCAATTGGAAATGTTGAAAAGCATGAAAAATTCGGACTGTCTAATAATCATAAATCCTGAAACAGATAACAGTAATTATAGAATAATAATTCAATATGGATTTGACATTAGACCATATTTAAGATAAAACAAAATCATGAAAAACAAAGTCAGCAAAAGAAAGAATTATCTATCGTGGGATGAATATTTTATGGGTATTGCCATCCTCTCATCCAGAAGGAGCAAGGATCCCAGCACACAGGTTGGAGCATGTATTGTCAATGAATCGAAGAGGATAGTCGGCGTGGGATACAACGGCTTTCCCACAGGATGTTCCGATGAAACCCTGCCATGGAATCGGGAGGGAAAGTTTCTCGAAACTAAATATCCATACGTATGTCATGCCGAATTAAACGCTGTGCTAAACAGCATAAGTTCCAATCTATCCGGCTGTACGATTTATGTCGATCTTTTTCCGTGTAACGAATGTGCAAAAATCATTATACAAGCAGGAATAAAAGAGGTTGTCTACCTATCTGATAAATACGCCGCAACCGATCAGGTTAAAGCATCGAAGATTTTGTTTAAGCAGTCGAAAATCAGATTAAGGCAGTTGAAAATTACAAGAGAACCCCTGATTATAGAATGGCATACAGGGAAATAATCGGAACATCGAGGAGAAGAAATGAAGATCATCGGAATATGCGGAAGCCCGAGAAAAAACAAAAGTACGACCCTGTTCAGCCTGGAAAAAGCCCTTAAGGCAGCTGAACATGGAGGAATAAAAACCAGCCTGATTAATCTATCGGATTATACCTTTTCGGGCTGCATTGCCTGCGGAAAATGCCGAAAGGAAATCACCTGCAGTATCGATGATGATTTCAAAAACAAGATAATTCCCTTACTCAATGATTCTGAAATAAAGGGGATTATCTATGCAACTCCTGTTTACATGGGAGGGGTTACATCTCTGATGAAAGCTTTTATAGACAGATGTGTAATGTTCAGACGAAATGGATTTTTGTTTAAAGATATAATAGCCGGAGCATTAACAGTCGGCAATTCCAGAAATGGAGGCCAGGAACTGGCCGCTCTTGATATTATAAAAAGCTGCCTTATTCAGGGGATGATTATTGTTCCGGACGCTCCTCCAACAAGCCATTTCGGAGGGCTTTTGTGGAGCGGAAATCCCGAAGGAATTGAAGGGGACAACGAAGGAATAAAGAGTGCCGTAAATCTGGGAGAGAAAATGGCCGAGATTGTCAAAAAGCTCAACTGATTTTTTTATCTAAAATAACCCCGGATAGTATGGGAAAAGACGACCGCTCACCTCCCCCGCTTTAACAGTACAGCCGGGGGACTCTTTTATTTATATTACAGGTTATTTCATATGGGATTGTCCCTATAATCTTTGCAAGATCTCCGGCATCCTGTGCCCCTTTTTCGGATCCGAAAAGAATTGCTTTTTCGTAGAGTTTTATCCTGTTGCCGTTCGGCCCGAGGTCAATCATCAATTGATCCATGCATATTCTACCGGCCACAGGATACTGCTTGCCCCTTATCAGAACACCGGCTTTGTTGGATAGGAGCCTGCTGTAGCCATCGCCGTATCCTGCCGGCAGCGTCGCAATAACAGTATCCCTGTCCGGCCTGTAGGTTCGACCATATGAAATAGGGGTTCCCCTTTTCACCCTCTTTTTAAAGACAATCCTCGATTCAAGGCTCATTACAGGCTTAAGAGATAGTCTTTCTTTTTGAGTATTTGAGGGATAGTAGCCGTAAGCTGTTATCCCCGGACGAATCATATCAAAATAGGATTCAGGAAAATCGATAATAGCCCCCGAATTTGCCGCATGTATTATTCCTGTAAAAAAGCCTTTTTCTCCTATCGCCCCTAGCAGATTATTGAAAATGGAGAGTTGCTTCTTTCTAAAATCCCTATTTTCCGAATCGGCATCTGAAAAATGTGTACAAATCCCCCCAAGGCTGAGATACCTCGAATTGTCAATATATTTTACTATCTCCAGAGCATCCCCGGGGAAACAGCCTATCCTGCCCATACCGGTATCCACCTTCAGGTGTATATAACCGGTAACCCGATGTTTTTCAGATTCTTTTTCGATCAACTTTACCAGATCAATATCCGCCGCAACAGTGGCTATTGAATGCAGACATAATGCCTCCAGCTCTTCCGGAAGCGGAAGAGAGAAAAGCAGTATCGGAGTATCAATACCGGCCTCTCTTAGTTCAATTCCCTCCTGTACCGTAGCTACCCCAAAATATCCCACCCCGGCAGATAAAGCAGCCTTTGCAATTTCCACCGCACCATGGCCATAGGCATCCGCTTTTACGGCCATACAAATCTCAGGATGATGTCCTTTTATGGTGGTATGTTGTTTTATCGCCCCTATATTGCGGCGAAGATTTTTCAGATGGATTATCGCTCTTGTTGCCTGCATCCCGGAAATAATATATCAAAAACCTGGAATGAATCAATTAAATAACAAAAATATCTCTGTAAACAAGCTGTCGGAATGTCTAATCCCAGAAAATTACCCTATTTTTAATTTCTACAGCCATTTTCTGATTATTATTATTTAAAAACTATTGAAACTGTGTTATTATTAATAGCAGGAGGGGTGATGGGTTTTAAGGAATTTGTTTTTCTATCAGCCATTATAGTTCTCGGTTTTTCCTGCAGTGACCCGGGGATGATGGGCGGAGCCTCAAAAGAAGGCGGCGTTTCCATTATTACAATGCCTGAAGGATCGATAAAAACATCGAATTCAACCATACCCATTTCTCTTGAATACAGGAAAAGTGAGGTTTCACCCGACCGTATGGAAATTCGCCTGTTTAATTCCTCGGGGAGAATAATTGGCAACCCGACCGTTCTTGGTGCGGATGTTATTTCCAGAAAACGCCTCCCCGATCTTTCCCTGCCGGCTCTCAATGACGGAATGTACACTATCGAGTTCCTGATATACCAGAAGGGGAGTCTTCTTTCGCAGAAAAGTGTACCCTTTTTCTGCTCCAAAAATAGGTATCGCCTGCTCCGTATCAGTACATATCCCCCGACATTAACCCCCTCTTCAACTGCCCTTTTGAGGGTCTATCTTGACGTCCCCTCGAATTCCAACCCGTACCTCCGCTGGAGTTACGGTGACAATAATACTATTTATGAGGGTTTTCTGAGTAAGGGTGCCGATAGAATACAGTGGAAGGTTCCAGAGAACAAAGGAATTTACTCGGTGAAAGTAGAATTATTCCCCTTCGGGTCTTCAAAACACAACGGGTTTTCTTTTTCTTCCCCCGTTTTTATGCAAGCGGAGATTGTAATTTCAGAGACTTCCGGTGCTCTTAGAAATGAGCTGGGACCTGAAAAAGACTACTTCAGCCTTTTTCACTTTAATGGAAAAATTACCGACAGGGGATACAGAACCGGTAAATCAAAAATCAACCCCATAGGGCGCCCGGACTTTGAGATAAAAAATAATTTATTCGGCTGTCATCTGGATGGTTCCACCGGCCTTAGAGTGAACAATGCACTTTTACCTGCCTTTTCTGACGGGAGTCTGAAGCCCTTTTCATTATCGATGAGGATTCTTCTCGATGATCCCCTGAAAACGGGGATACAGGAGAAAAAATATTTTTTCAGGTATAAATCTGAGAACACGGATTTTGAATTTAATATTTTTACAGACTCGAGGGGAATTATAAATGCAGAAATTGGGGGTTCCGATACCAGAACGACCACAAATCCAGGCGATATGCTTCTGGTAAGCGGGAAAATACATAATATTACATTCTCAGTAAACCCTGGAAAAACTTCAACAGAATTCTTCTGGTTCTTAAATGGCAATCTGGTTTCCCATGAAAAAAAACCTGTCTCTCAAATGTTTGTAGGCAGGGGAAAATCGATTATTGGCGGAAGCAGGGGGTTCATTGGCCTGATTGATGAATTCGGTATTTTTTCCAGCAAGGTCAGGGGAAAGATTTCCATTGATCCCTATGTTTACAAAAGGCAAATGATTGAGAAAAATGGGAAAAATCTTCTATATGCGGAGGGTTTTGACGGCCTTTATATCCCTGACAATCTGGTTTATGATAATACACTCAAAAGAAAGCCTGTTGTAAAAAAGGGGGCTCTTGTCCTACCCCCCGGGACATCCCTGAAGCTCCCCGGATTTTCTATTGATAATGAAATTTGTGTGTTTGAAATTGATTTCTCGTCAAATATTCCTTCCGGTAAAAATATAATTATTCTCAAACACAACAGGGAAGTAATAGCCTCCTTTGATTCGAAGGGCAGAATTACCACCCTAAACGGCGGTGTTTTGATGGCGCGCGTCCATGGAAACGTAATCAAATTTGAACTGGAACAGAGCATCAATGGATTAAAAATACGATCGGGCAGGAATGAACTTATTTTGAAATCCGCCCGGGAAAATACATCAAAGGTACGCATGTCTCTACATAACCCTTCAAAAAAGAAAAGGCTGGAAGTTCGAAGTATTCTTATCTTAAGAGAAAATGTCCGCCTGGCAAGAAAAGAGCTAAATCCCTCTATTGAAAAAAGAATAAAAGAACTGTAGAGTCTGTTGAATGCTAAAACACGGAATAATTTGCCTTGTCTTCGTGGCTGCGGTGTCGGGTTTGTACGGCGACGGGGCGGTTCTGAGGATCGGATATGCACCTTTTCCTGTAGACGACGACGGAATGTCCGATGAGGTTTACAAATCTTTAGTTTCCTCCATGGCTCTTGAAATAGGAAGGATCGAGACCTCTGAACTGATTGAGATACGGGACACACCGGAAGACTTACTCCTCGAAGACTCTAAAAATCTTGATTATCTCGTTAAGCAAACCTTTAATAGCTTCTCCCTTGAACCCGTAAATACTGAAGAATATAGAGCCAAAATAGAAGTTTCATTTTCAATATACAAAATCCCGGAGAAAAAGGAGATCGGAAACTTTGTTCTCAGAGTTATCGGGGTAGACATAGACAAAGACCAGGCTGTCCTTGATGCTGTTTCTGATATTCCGATCCAGTTTTCCTATGAATTAAGAAAAATAAAGGATTTTGATTTTGGTTTTGAAATCAGGGATATTATGGGAAACACCCTGGTCCTGAACAAGGGTAAAAAGGATGGTATAAGAAAGAATCAGGAATTAACCCTGTATGCAGTACGGGAAGGAAACAAAGGGATTCCGGTGAAAACGGGATTTATCATTGTAAGAGAGGTAGAAGATAAAATCTCATTCGCAAATGTTATTTTCACAGAGGGGGTTGAGCCCGCCGTTGGAGATAAAGTTACCAGGATAAAACGCTCGGGACTCGAAACAACCCTCTATCTACGTACTACTTTTAACATCTTTACCTGGGATTATGTGAATCCCGTTTTTACCATAGGGATTAAACAGAGTTTTACCAAATTACGATGCCGACCCGTACTTGGAGTTGAGACTCTGTTTTTTAAAAAGAATTCCGGTATCGGGGGAATTCCGATAAACGTTTATATAGGACCGGAATTCAGCTGGCACTTAAAGCGTATACAATTCCTGCCCATGGTCGCCTTTGGTCTGGGCTGGGCAGCTTCCAGAGATCGGGAAACCAAAGGCAGCATAATGTATGTGGGAGGAATTATTCAGCTGTCAACAAATATAGTAATAAAACGATGGTTTGGGGTATCCATAGATATGGGATATAGCCAGTGGTTCCCACTTGACGACAGCAGGGAAAAATATGGAGGTTTTCACCTCGGCACGGGTTTTCAATTCAAGTATTAGAATTTATAAGTATCTTTTATTGTCTTACTCACAGGGTGTCAACAAACTTCCTTAGATGTAAATCCAGGAATTCTCTTCTTTTTTCTCTTTTTGTCTTTTTCCTCCGAGCCTTGCCGCCTATAAATTTCTTGTAGATAAGACCCATATAGTGTTTGAGATCATCATGCAATATTTCATCATCATATTTTCTGCTTGGAGAGACAATAATGTCACCCTTCTCCGAGCTATAGTACAACCTGATACCATCAGTAATAACTTTTTTCCTGAGCATCTTATACCTTGCAGCAAGTTCTCCAAGCATGCGTGTATGATCTTTTGCATTCCCTACGGAAACAAGAAGCTTATTGTCATATATTACAATTCTGCCCTGATGAAATGACAACTTTGTATCTCCCGTGTGGCCGTGTTTGTATATAATATCATTCATTTGTTTCCAGCTTCTTTTTAAGTTTATCCAATTCCTCTTCTGCCTCAAGGTTTTTGAAGGCCTCTTCGGTCTTATCCTCTTTCTCCGAGATTATCTCGAGTTCGGATAGTAAACGATCCGCATCAAGGCTCCCCCCCGGATTCTTGTTGACAATAAAATGCTTTTTTATGCTGCTCAATTCTGTTACAAGCTCCCGCTCTTCTTCTGCAAGTTGGCGAAGATCCCCCATAATATTCTGTCCCATTATCCTGGCCTGAGATCCTAGATCAATTTTACCTTTTTTGTCCGCCAGACTTATCCGCTTTTCCCATACTGCAGACTCCCTCTTCAATTGCAATATTCTCATTCTGGTCTGCCTGAGAGATCTAATCAGGGAACCGGCATATCCTATCAACGTATCAGGATCAGCTTCCGGAAAATGCAGATCTCCCATCTTTCCCCCATTTTCAGAATTTCTTTCAGGTTTTGAAAGTCCCTACTTCATCTTCCAGTGTTTTGAATTTTTCTGTCAATACATCCATGGATTCAACCACTGTATTCATAACCATAGATATCTCCAGAAACTGTGATGCAATGCTTTCGGCGGCATTGAATGCTTTTTTGGAATTATTATTCGCTATATTCATCTCATCCTGCATAAGTTTTGCATGATCCTTAATTAAGATTGTTCTGCCTTTTATATCCATGGAAGATTCCGACAATACATCCATGGCTTTTAATATCTCCTCTCCACCTGCAGATAGTTCCGTAGTAGACAAGGAAATCATTTCTACATGGTCTGAAACAGCAAATACCTCTGTAACTACTTCCTCGAAGGTCTTTGATGTACTTTCTCCAGTCTCTGTAGCTTTTATGATCGATTCAACCATTTCTTTCAAATTCTCATCAATTTGCCTGGAGCTTTCGTTTGCATCTTCGGCTAATTTTCTGATTTCATCGGCAACAACAGAAAAGCCCTTCCCGGCCTCACCGGCATGTGCCGCCTCAATAGCCGCATTCATAGCCAGCAAATTGGTCTGGGAAGAAATACTTTCAATTAACTCTACCATATCTTTTATGCCATCAATTCTCTGATAAATGTCTGTAACTGCCCTCGTCATTTCACTCAGAAGTTCCTTGCCTGAATTGGCAGAATCCACCAGTCTGGAAAGAAGATCCTTCTCCTTGCCCGTTATATCCGAGACATTATTTACAGCAATAACCATATGATTGATAGCATCTGTAGATTCGGAAACAGCAATTGTTTCATCGATGACTTTACTTAACAACTGAGCCGAATGGTTTTCGATGTCGGCCGCACAATTCATAGTTGTGTCTACGGAACCATTCAGTGAATCCACTGTCTCCCTGATTGATCCCAGATGATTGGATATCTTTTTTACCATTTTTGCTGAATTATTAGTGTTTGTAGTTAAGTCGGTGTGTACATTTTCCACAACCTTACTCGATTTTTTTATGTCAATTATCAGACTCTGAAGTTTGTCGAGAAACTCATCAAATATATTCGAGATATCACCAAACTCATCACTGGATTCGGATTTCAGTCTGATTGTTAGATCTCCCGCACCCTTTACCATTTCTGATAGCTGGTGCGTGGTTTTTTTCAAAGGGTTTATCAATTTTTCAATGTATATTGATGATAATACAACTAATATTATCATCAATATAAAATTAAAAGCTATAATTTTTATAAACGTATTAAAATTCTGCTCCGACAGAGTTTTTTCTTTTTGAGAAACAGCCGCATCTATACTGTCAATATAAAAACCGGTTCCGACTATCCAGCCCCATTCCCGATAACGGCGTACAAAAGAAAGCTTCGGAAGCTCTTTCGTTAACCCGTTAAGAGTCGGCTTGGGCCATAAATAGTCCACAAATCCCTCCCCCGATTTATTTTCACCTGTAATACGAACAAAAGCCTTAAAGATGTTTTCGCTGGTTCCGAAGGCAACATTATACTTTTTGTTATTCAGAATCTTCCCATCCAATGCCGGCAGTGCAGGATGCATGATCATTTTTGGGTAGGGACTCCCTGTATCATTTATCCAGAAATAGCCTGTTCCATTATCATAGCGCATTGATTTTATCGTCTCCAGACTTTCTCTCTTTGCATCCTCTTTTGCATCTGTTACATAAATCCCGGTTCCGATAATCCAGTTCCACTCAGGAATCCTTGTCACATATGAAAGCTTCGGCTGATCTTCAGACAGCCCACCCTGAACGGGTCTGGGCCACAGATAATCAACAAACCCCTCTCCCGTTTCTTTTGTCTCTTCAACAAAGGCCTGGAAAAGATTTTTATCAGTTCCAAAGGCAACATTATATTTTTTGCTATTCAGAATCTTCCCATTCAAAGAAGAAACAGTCGGATGCATAATCATTCTGGGATAGGGCATGGAAGTATCATTTATCCAGATATATCCTGTTCCATTATTATAGCGTAGGCTTCTTATTTCGTTAATTGCCTGTGTTTTTGCATTATACTCCGACAATTCCCCCCTCTTTGCCCGAATTATTTTGTTTTTGATAATGGATCTTGCAATGCCGACAACATTTTTAAGATATCCTCCGTATTTCTTTTTCAGATAATCAGGATCCGAAGCATTCGCATTATTTGTTTTTATTACCTCAAAAACCAGGTCAAGATAATTTTGAAGGGATTGTTTCAATTTTCTCTCTTCCGTGGATCGGAACTCCCTGCTTTCCCTTTTGTAAACAGCTTGAGAATCAAGAAAGAAGATCAGAACGACCCCAATTGAAAATGAAAACAACACAAACGCAATGAAAATGTTTAGTTTTAGCTTAACCCTCAAAACACAACCCTCATCCTGGATTTCGAAAAAGAACTCTATGAACTATAAAAAAGAAACAACCTCCCATCCAACAGCACCCCCGATAATAAATTGTATGGAAAGAAAATGGATTTGTCAAAAAACCAAACTCAAATTAATAAAATAACAGGCTTTAAGATGGATATTCATTTCCCATTTTTGTTTTCCCGCAAAATGCAGAAGAATTCTTGTTTTTATTCTATCTAAATAGTACTATGGGGCGATGAAAAATGTTATTTCCATTCTTAAAAAAGAACTGCCGGACAGAAATTCCGTTTTTGTCTTCCCCTCTGAAATAACAGCTTCTTTCTGGAACAAAAGAGCCCTGGATCTGACGGATCAAAAAGCCCTTAGATCCAGCAGGTTTATTTCATGGGATCATTTTAAGGAAATAATTCTGGGGACTCAAAAACCCGAACAGCCTGTAAATGCAGTAATAAGAGCATTATTTACAATTTCTTTGCTAAAAAAAAACAGCTGCGATTCTTCTGTCTTTTCCTGTCTAATTAATCCAAAATTCTCATCCAATTCCATAAGTTTTTTAAAATATATAAATTCCATATTGCCTGTGCTGAAATCTTTTAATGAAATTGATTCTGTAAATCTTGCCAAAATCCCGGTTGAACTGCTTAATGACTTAAGCTTTCTGTATAAAGAGTACAATAACTTTTTAAACTCCAATAATCTTTTTGAACCTTCATACGAGGAATACGTTCATTCCGATATCTCCGATAAAAAATACTTTCTTTTTTTCAAAGATACAATAGCCGATTTCCATAGGTATTCTGCCCAGCTGAATAGTTCACCTATAGTAACCCTGGTAAGCTTCGCGGAATGTGATACCCCTGTTAAAAACAAAATCAAATGTTTTTCCAGTTCGGCAGGTGAATTACGATGGGTTTTCAGCGAAATAGCCAGGCTGCTGAGAAATGGCGAGTCCATCCGCCAGATAGCTGTTTCTGTCCCCCGCCTCATGGATATGGATAAAGATCTCATTTTTTTGTCAGAAAAATATAATATCCCTATTAATTTGAGATATGGGCGTGTCTTGACTGACTACCCCGAGGGCAGGCTTTTTTCTATACTTTCGGAATGTTTTAATACGGGGAACAGCATCGAAACCCTCAGAGCATTATTCTTGAATAATTCTTATCCCTGGAAAGAAAAAGACAAGGGCAAAAACCTCGTAAAATTCGGAATCGAAAAGTATTGTAACAGGAATTATCTTACCAGAGATAAAAATAGGGGAAAAATACATTCTGTATGGAAACGGGAGCTGAAAAAGCATGGGGAACAGGACCTTCTCCAGTTTTATAATCACTTTACTACTGCACTTAAGGATCTTATTACTTCGGAAACCTTTGATGAATTAAATAAAAACCTGACTATTTTTATATCAAATTTTCTTGATACATCGCTCTGGGATAATGACAGTCTGTATATTTTTCAGGGATGCAGGGATTTTTTGAACAACATAGCCGTCTTCAGTAATAAATTTACTTTCCAGTCCAGCGTAAGCCCTTATGCCCTGTGGCTTATGCTGATGAAAGAAAAAATATATGTAAAAAAATCAACAACAGATGGTATTCCCGTCTATCCCTACAAAGTTTCAGCAGGGATCTTTCCGAAATACCATTTTATTGTAATGGCCTCAGAAGAAACCATAAAAGTAACGATACCTCCTTTTCCTTTTTTGAGGGACGATCAGCGGAGTGCCATCAATATTGAAGAAAAAAATTTATCATCTGATTTCTTAAAACTATATCTACTATCAGGAAAAAACGTGTGCATCTCTTGCAGCAAGGAAACCCCCTTCGGCCCTGAACTTCCCCCCGGATACTTTATTACCGATTCCATGATTGAAAATATTACAGCATTTTCAGATATGTATGAAAATGAAAAGCAATTTTGGCCTGGAGGTGAAGCACCGGAATTCCTTTCTCCTCTCCAGGTGAGGGGGCTGGAAAGGATCGCCGCAACCTCATTTATCAGAAAAAGAAACAACTTCACAAAACAAAAACTACCCACAGGCGATCAGGTTAAAATATTCTCTATAATTACCGAAGATAAGGGGTTCTTGCCGGTTTCTGCTGCATCCCTCGAGGATTTCCACCGCTGCCCCTTTTATTACCTGATGAAAAAAGGATTGCAGCTCCACGAAAAAAGATACCACTTTGAATTTTCCACTTCACTGGAGAAGGGAATTATCTTTCATTCTCTTCTGGCTGGATTATTGACTCGAATAAAACGGACGGAAGGAAGTTTCCAGGCTGGAAATATCGAAAAATATAAAACTATTTTGAAAGATGAATTCCAGACCTTCATTGACAGGAGAGAAAAAGGGGGAGTGGTTTTCTTCGATCCCGTATGGGAGGCGGAAAAAGACAGGATATGGAAGGCTTTAATAACTTTTCTCGAAAAGGAAACCAAAGTAATGCCGGATTATAAAATCAGAGAGATTGAAAAAAAATATGAGGCTTATGATTCGGAGAAAAAAATACTTCTGAAGGGGAGGGTTGACAGAATTTCAGAAAATGAGGACTCGATTGTTTTAATAGACTATAAGCTGAAAAACGCACCTGAAAAAAGAAGTGTTGCCGGAGACGATCCCTCGTCTTTTCAAATGCCCTTTTACATCTACCTGGCCAGCCTTAACAATCTCAGGATAACAAAAGCATTATATTATCTAATTTTAAGCGGAAAATATATAAAAGTTTTCGACCTGCCCGGAGGCGGATGGCTGGATACTGAAGGAATTACTACTGTTATACAAAAAGTGGAAGACAATTTAAGTCTTATGTTAAAAGATATTGATGGAGGGAAATTCCATACAAATAGTTCCGATAGTAATTGTCTCAACTGCTATATGAAAAGGATATGTCGTGAAAGGTTTACAGTAAGATGAATGTTTTAAAAATAGATGACGATCAGAAGAAGGTTATAAATTGTAATTCCAACTGTGTAATTGCAGCCGGTGCCGGTTCGGGAAAAACCACTGTACTTGCCGGTAGGTTTATAAAACTGATAAAATCAGGAAATGCCGGAGTTGAAAACATTCTAACCCTCACTTTTACAAGAAAAGCCGCGAGAGAAATGTATGAAAGAATATATTCTTTAATGCTGGCAGAAAAGGAGAACCCCCTGATACAAGAAGGTTTGATGAATTTTGACAAGGTTCAAATATCAACCCTTGATAGTTTCTGCTCCCGAATAGTGAAAAACTGCCCCGAACAGTTTGGGCTATCTCCTGATTTTTCGATGGATGAAGAAAGGATCCGTTCTCTTGCCGAAGAATCAAGTATGGAATTTATTCTTGAAAATAAAAACAACCCGGCGCTCAAGGAGTTTATATGTTTAAATGAATTTGAAAACGTATGGAAAGCCTTTTTTGCCGATATAGCCATAAACTATCTTAGCATCGGAGAAGATATTGATTTTAACGCCATGTATATCAAACAGATTACCGCTTTGAAAAAATATCTTAAAAAAGCAATAAACAACATAGATGATATTTACAATTCAATACTCTCTCTCAAATCAGAGAAAAAAGAGGGGGCAATACCTGCAGCAATAGAAATACTCTCAGGAACAACCGGCCTGCGGAACCTGCTTGAATCAAATCAATACGAGATGATTGAAAACACAATAAAAAATATTAAACTAAGAAAGCCCGGCGGACGAGTTAAAAATGAAGACATTTTGATACTAAAAGAAAATATTGATGAATACAGAAAAGAAAAAGAAAAAATTATTGAAATAGTAAATACCCTGAAAAATTCTAAGACCCTCAAAGGAATGTTTTCTTTATGCGGGGAATTCCAGGCTACTTTTTTCAATAAGAAAATAAATGCGGGTATTCTGACCTTCCGTGATATAGCAAAAATGGCGGTTTCTG
This sequence comes from uncultured Spirochaetales bacterium, assembly GCA_964512945.1. Lineage (GTDB taxonomy): Bacteria > Spirochaetota > Spirochaetia > CAZEKV01 > CAZEKV01 > CAZEKV01. Next base: position 26,791 of record CAZEKV010000008.1, read on the forward strand.
TACTGGAAAGGAATAATGATTTATGCGATTACTACAGATCGTATTATAAATTTATTATGATTGACGAATTCCAGGATAATAATCTCCTGCAGAAAAAACTCCTTTTCTTACTGGCAGGCAAGAAGGGGGGAGAACTGCAAAAAAACAAACTCTTCCTTGTTGGAGATGAAAAACAGTCTATATATCGCTTTAGAGGAGCCGATGTCAGTGTATTTAAGGCTCTGAGTAAAGAAATAAAAAACCATGGGGGCGAAAGCTTATCTCTATTAACAAATTACAGAAGCGGACCCGATTTAATTGATTTTTTTAATAAAATATTCAGTAAGGTGTTTGAAAAAGCTGAAGAAAAATATGAGGCAAGATTCGTTTCATTGAAAAAAAGACCCTCCAGGGCTGGAGAAAAGTCAAAGATAAGAATATTCTATAAGCCGGATAATACAGAATCATCGGCAGAACGCCCTGACGAAATTCTCTCAAACGATGAAGCAGAGGCCTGGCACATAGGGACGTTTATAAAGAAAAGTGTAGAGAATAAAACAATTAAAATTTACAACAAAGCAGAGAATAGTTTTATCGGGGCAGAATACGATGACTTTGTCATACTCTTAAGATCATCGGGGAATCAAATAAAATATGAAAAAGTTTTCCGCCAACTGGACATCCCCTACTCTACCCAGAATGTGCGCTCCCTTTTCCTTGAGGCTCCCCTAAACGATATATACAATCTACTTCAGATCGCAGTATATCCCGAAGACCGTTTATCTTTCGCAGCCTATTTAAGATCTCCCTTTGTTAACATCTCCGATGAGCTTCTAATCAGGATTTTACTCGAATCGGAAAAGGCATTCGGTCTGACAGAGATCGATGAAATAATTACCAGCAACACGGATAAAAAAAAATATTTATATGGAAAAGAACTTTACATGTGGGTATTAAAAAATCACGATAAATTATCCATTCGAGAACTTCTGTTTCATATCTGGTTCACTTCAGGATACCGGTATATCCTTTTAAAAAATAAAGAATGGCATAACTATATGGAATACTACGATTATCTGGATAAAATTGCTGAAAAATCCGACAGGAGGGGGGAGTGTCTTGGGGTTTTTCTCGATTTTTTACGTAGCAATATGGGTAAGAATGAAAAAATTCCGGAACTTGAAATTATCAGAGAAGAGGTCTCAGGGGTTAAGATAATGACAATACATAAATCAAAAGGCCTGGAATTCCCTGTGACAATTATTGCGAATGCAGGGAACATCGGCAGACAGGCCGGAAAGGGGAAATCCCCATATTATATTTCCGAAGAATTCGGTTTAACCATTAATATAGCGAAAAAGTATAACTTCTTTTTTTCCAGAGCACTGGAAGAAAATAGAAAAATGGAATTGGCCGAATTAAAAAGGCTCCTATACGTGGGAATGACACGGGCAGAATCTCATCTTATCATATCAGGATGTCATAACAGAAGAAACAAAAGCAAAACCTCATCGTTATTGAATCTAACCCTATTGGGTCTGGGCTGGGATCCTTCTGGAGAGATAGAGCCCCAGGAGACAGAGAATCTAAAAAAATATATTGATATAATTGCTGATGTTGGAGTGAATGATATAAAAAAATATAATAGGAGAAAAAATGAGTGCAAAATTGATAAGATCCTGGCTGCTTACAAAGAGAGGGAAGACGAAGAGATCAAAATACGAAAAAACGAATATAGCGTTACGGAAATAAATGAATATTATAAAAACAGAGATTATTATGAAAAACAAAACCTTTCCCCAATAAAGTCGGATAAATATATTGAAGAAAATAATCTCGAAAACAATTTTGGAATACTCTGTCATTATATCCTTGAAAAGAGAATCAACGGTAATTTAAATACAAAACCCCTGCCCCTTTTTCTACAAAAAGACATTCCTGATAAATATTTTGACCCCATGGTGGAAGATGCCGTTGAACTTAGTAATGGGTTCACAGAATCTGAATATTCACATTTAATGAAAAAAGCTGTAAATATTGAAACAGAACTTCCTTTTATATTAAAAGTCACCCCCCTCCCAATATATATCAAGGGACAGAT
>CAZEKV010000009.1:0-3806 GCA_964512945.1 uncultured Spirochaetales bacterium
CTAAATATGCTGAAAACTAATCCTACGGGTGGTCGAAAGGTGGGGTAGGGTCAGACCCTCTTTTCTGTTCCGGCAGAATTAGGTTTATTGCATAAGGTAAAAATATTCCTTACGTACTCATCATCTCCACTTTTCTTTAAATTATGAACCGGACAAGATGGTACAGTTATTAAATTTCCCTTTTTTTCGTTAAAAAAACATTTTGGAGGTGCATGTTCTCTCCCCACGGTGTTAGACTTGCAATTTTTATAATAACAAGGTTGTTTCATTTTATACCTAACCCTCAAATTAATCTCACTATCAGCTAACGAAGAGCATTGATCAGTTTCCTGTCAAAATTCCATGGTAATAGCTTTTCCCAATCAGATTTTTTGCTCCTCTAAATAAAAATTTCAAATATCCATAGGGGTTCATTTTATAGATACAGCAGCTATAGATTGTTAACCATTGCTTCAATGCCTGCTGCTATACGATCATCGTAGAAATCAATAACGGATTGTTTACATCTTAAAAAGTCATTGTAGGAATAGTAAAACACCGGATCCTCTTTTACTGATTTATCCATCTCTGCATATATCCTGTTAATCTCCGCTGTAATTTCTGCTTTGAGTACGCCCTCTGTTCCGGCTCCATTTATGAAATAGTAATTAAACTCTTCTTTGTATTTTGTTTTGACAAAGTCGATATCCATCAGTTTCTTTGTTATTTTACTATCTCCGCCTATACTGAAATAATTAATGTCAAAGGATATTTCATTATCCCAGGGGAGTATTACGTATTTTTTATCGTGATAAATGTAAAAATTCTGTTTTGTGGTATCTGAAACTGCAAAAAAATCATGAACAATTAAATATTTTACGGCCATTTCCCAGTCAAAGTTGCTGCTTATCCAGGATCTCCATTCGGAGGGAGTCATATGTTCCGTATTGTAAACGAGCCTTTCAAGGGAGGTATAATTATTATTTTTTGGAAACTTTTTTTCAGATTTGGAGTAAAGGGGATTTTCCGAGTAGGAATCGAGATGAACTTTGAATAATTCCCCTCCATTGCCATGGAAGAATTCCTTTAAAGAAGTCGGATCGTACATCCTTGATGAAGAATAATATCCGAGGTATTTTCCATTAACAAATAATGCGGTGCTTTTAACTTCTGGTGCAAAGAGCCCGACCCTGTTGTAGGCATACATCAGTATGTGATTTTTTCCCCATGTTTTATAACAGGGCGACAATGCATATTTTTCGTATCGATTATTTACAAATTGTTTTAATGTAAAATTCTTTTTTGGCTTTCCTCTGGAGGTATACCCCCTGACCCTTAAAAATGCTGAATTACGATAGTGGGGGGTTTCTACACGGCATGGGGCGTAGCTGCTTTCAGTTTTTGAAACCGAATCGTACAGTCTTTTTAATTGAGCTTCATTAATCCTGATTTTTGTTTTTGTTATCGTACCCAGATCCGGGGAGGAAAATTCACCAAATCCGATGAATTCCCCGCAGGAAAAGGCAGAGAATACAAAAATTAGAAGTAGTAATATTTTTACTTTCATGCCGTTCAATTATATACAAAAAAATCATCGTTTTGCAATAAGATTAATCCCCCATCTTGGAGTGAGTCTTGTTGTCAGAACACTGCTGTCATACCTTGTTATAATTCCAAGTCCTGCATCCAGATGTATTTTAAATCTCTTAAAAAAACAAACAGCGTTCCCAACAATTAAATTTATTTTATTGCACCTGATTCTGGAGACTTCAGGAAAAAGTATAGAACTTCTGAATGCCGGTTCCCATGTTATATTGCTAAAATGGAAAACATAACCTATATCAAAATTTCCTCCAAGGAACATCGGATGGGCGGTAGTAACGGGGTAATTTATCTGGCCGATAGGATTTACCAAATTCGAGCCAAGGGTCAGTTCAAAACAATATTGCAGGCTTTTACTATAATCGCAGATAACAAAATCAAACAAGAGGTTGTGGAGGTTGTAGTATTCGCTTAGATTCCATTTTTTATGATTTAAGAATGGATAATAACAGGCGAGAAATCCAAGGTATGAGTTTTTGCCCTTGTAGTGGTAAAAAAAACCGAAATCGAATTGCGATTCAAGCTGCGAGGGTATGTAGATATAATGCAGATAATAGGATATCGGCAGGTAGTTTTTTTTGTACTTCTTGTAGAGGCTTATACCAATGGAATTGCTGATATAGCCCTGAGAATTAATTTCATCTGTGATAATGGTTTTTGTGGCGAAAATTCTGTTGAACGCCGGGAGGTACTCTTCTATAGAAAGGGAATTCTCAAATTTTCCGGCAAGAATTGATAAATATGGATGGGCTTTCCATGAAAAAGAGAGTTCGCCGACATCAACTTTATATTTGTTAAGTTCAGCCTCAAGGGCTATTTCAAAATTGTCAAATATGAATACATCAAATTCAATATTTCCTTTCAGGGCATAGTAGTCGGAAGAGATTAACCTATCGTTGGTCGACATGGACAACCGGGCTTTTAGATCGAACCAAAAATCACTGAAAAGATTACTGGTTGCAGAAAAGAGCCCCAGCAGAAAGATTAAAATATATTTTTTTTTCATAACCGTGTAATCCTGTAGTTTTATTAGCATATACTATATCAAAGGCTATACCCTGATAACATTAATATGGGGGATTGAGGATGTCAGAGGTACTGTATCAATGTTTTTTGCACCCAGCCTGGCCAGTTCGTAACGGATTTTTGAGATGGGAATCTGTGGGTTATTGGTTTCTATTTGAATACTGTATTCTGAATAATTTTTTCCTTTGCTAATTGTGGGCTCATCGGCAAAAAGATTATTTTCCCGCAAATAGGTTTCAATTTGATTAATATCTTTGTTTGATAAATTAAATATTATCAGCACCTTGCTTTCAGCATTAATTGTTCCATAGAGATTAAGCAAGAACATCCTCAGTAATTCAAGTTTTTCAGGAGTATCCCGAATTTCAGGATTTATCCAGATTCCGGTCTCGGATTCCATGACGGTATCAATTATTTTTAGTCCGTAGTTTTTTATGGCGCTTCCGGTTTGTGTAATTTCGAGACCGATGTCGGCTCCAAGATTCTTAACCTTTGCTTCGGTTTTGCCCCATGTTTCATATATAATGATTCCCTTTTGAATCCGGGGGGGGGTTTTGTACTTTTGAACTGAATAAGCGGCAAACTTATCAAGAAGATTTACAGCCTTTAATTTATTTCGGAGCCAGTCAAGAGCGAGATAGGGCATTTCCGAGACCATAACCAGTAAGTCGCTTTTGTCTGCTTTTTCCTTCAGAAAAGTGTTTATATTCTCAAAACAATTTTTTTCATCATAAATTATTGATACGATTTTTACTCCGCCTCTCTTCAGGGGCAGAACCTTTTCTAAATTGATTTTCTTGTTAAATTCAATATCAAGTTCCAGGATTCTTTCTTTGATCCAGTCATCTCCGGCTATTGCTATATCAAGTTCGCCAATGCCCAGTTGTGATCCGAATTCCTGGGGTCTTCCATCCCATCCAAAAAGAAAATTATTTGTAACAAACTTACTTGGCCCCCCCGACTCGTAACCCGATGTCTTAAAACCCGAATTTTCAAGAAAATTAATTAGGTTTCCCCCTCTGTCAGGATTTGCCAGTGAACCGGCAGGCATACCGATAATTAGTTTTTTATCGCTCATGGTTTATCCCCTAATAGTTCCAGTTTGTTTTCTGCTGTAATTTTTCTGTAGTAACAGCTTTTGTATGGCTCACCGTTTTTCTTTTTTGCATGGCAGGCTCCTTTACCGAGAGGAGTAACAA